>JAYVWQ010000088.1:0-4889 GCA_043785945.1 Akkermansia sp. | reverse complement strand
CTGGGCTTCGCGGTGCTGTGGCTGGGCGTGGCGGGCGTGAGCCGGCGGCAGTCGCGGTAAGGAGAATCTTCTCGCGCAGCGAACGAAAGTTGCGAAGGCGTCGGCGCTCGGGTATCGCAACTTTTAAGCCCCGCGTCTGGCGCAAACTCCGCAAACTCCGCTTGCGTTCGCCGCACGCTTCTGAAAATTTCGCCGCCTTTATGGCACACGTTAAATTGCACATCCCGGGACCGGTGGAGGTCAGCGACAAAACCTTTCAAGCGTTCCGCTCGCCCATGATCGGCCATCGCGGCCAGGGCTTCAAAGACCTGTATGCGAAGATGCAGCCGCAGCTCCAGCAACTGCTCTATACGAAACAGCTCGTGTATCTGAGCACCTCGTCGGCCTGGGGCGTGATGGAGGGGGCCATCCGCAATCTCGTCGCCAAGAAGGTGCTGAACTGCATGTGCGGTGCGTTCTCGGACAAGTGGCTGGACGTGTCGAAACGGTGTGGCAAGCAGGCCGAGGGTTTGCAGGTGGAGTGGGGTTCGCCGATTCGTGCCGAGGCCATCGACAAAAAACTGGCCACCGGCGAGTTCGACGCGCTGACGCTCATTCACAACGAAACTTCGACCGGCACGATGAGTCCGCTGGCGGAGATCGCGGCGCTCAAGAAGAAGTATCCCGACGTGATGTTCATCGTTGATGCGGTCAGTTCCCTGACGGCGCTGCCCATCAAGTTCGATGAACTAGGCATCGACGTGCTGCTGGCCGGAACGCAGAAGGCGTTCGCCCTGCCGCCCGGACTGTCGGTCTTCGCGTGTTCGCCCGCCGCGCTGGCCAAGGCGGCCACGATGAAGGATCGCGGCTACTATTTTGATTTCGTGGAATTTCAGAAGAACGCCGAGCAGAGCATGACGCCGAGTACGCCCAGCATCAGCCATGTGTTTGCGCTGGCCTCGAAGCTGGATGATTTTTTTGCCGAAGGACTGGACGCACGGTTCGCCCGGCATTTGAAGCTGGCGAATCTGACCCGTGCTTGGGCGGCCAAACATGGCTTCACCCTGTTCCCGGAATCGGGTTTCGAGTCCGTGACCCTGACCTGTGTGAACAACGGGGCCAAGCCGGGCGGTCGCGTCGCCGACGTGGCGAAGCTTCAGAAGCTGGTCAAGGACCGGGGATTCCTGATCGACGGCGGCTACGGCAAGATCAAGGGCACGACCTTCCGCGTCTCGAACATGGGCGACGAGACGGAGGCGACCATGCAGCAGCTGTACGCCGCGATGGACGAGGCGATGGCGCAGTTGTAAGCGCGGGCTGAATGTTCTGACGAGTTGGAGTTTAAGGCGGGTCATTGATTCGCCGATGGCAAACGCGGAATGCATGCAAACGCGTGGCCGCTGTGAAGTCGATAAATCAACATTTTTCTTCCGTCTGGGGGCGGACGCTGCCTGTCCTAGTCGTGGTCCTGCTGGGGCTGGGCGTCTCGGCGGTGGCGTTCCTGCTGGCGCGTCAACAAGAAGCCTTGCGGGCGGAGACGGAATTTTTCCGGCGGGCAGACATTCAACACGCGGCCTTGCAGGGGAGCTTGAACCGGCAGGTGGAAAGCCTCGGAGGTTTGCAGCGGCGGATGCGCACTTCCTCCAAGCTGCACGGGGGTGCTTTTTACAGTTGGGCGAGCGAGATCGCCGCCACTCACCCAGAAATCCAAGTCATCGAGTGGGCCCCGCGTGTGTCGCATGAGGAGCGGCCTTTCTTCGAGGACAACGCCCGTCGGAATGGTCAGGCGGGTTTTGTTTTTCGGGAACGGGGGCCGGACAATGTACCGCGTCTGGCCCGGCGGCGTGAGGAGTACTTCCCCATTTATTTTTGCGAACCACTGCGCGGCAATGAGCCTGTTCTCGGCTTGGATGTCGCCGTGGGGCAGACGGCCCGGGAAACACAACAAGCGCGTGACACGGGTTTGCCGGTGGCCTCGGGCCGCATGCGCATGATGCAGACCCCGGGAGAGCAGCTCGGCCTGATCCTGATCCTGCCCGTTTATGCCGATGGCGCGCGGGTGGACACGGTCGAGCACCGGCGCGCGGCGCTGAATGGATTCGTGCGCGGCGTGTTCCGCGTCCAGGATCTGCTCGCCGCCACCTGGCGCAGCACGGCGGTGGCGGGCGTGGACACCCTCGTGCTGGACGCCTCGGCCCTGCATCCCACCAATCGTTTCATTCTTTTTCATGCCTCCGAGGGACGGGATGCCGCCGCCCAGCCTCCGAGCGAAGAGGAATTTCGCCAAAGCCGGCATTACGAATCCAACCTGCAACTGGGTGGCCGCCGCTGGACCCTGCTCTTCCGGCCCGTGCCGCAGTGGTGGAGCAGCCAGTTGAGCTGGCTGCCGTGGTTCATCTTCACCGGAGGCCTGGGCAGCACGGCCCTCGCGGCTTTTTACATCCGCGCCGCGCGCCGCCGCACCGAAGTGATCGAACAAACGGTGGCCGCGCGCACCGAGGAACTGCACCAGACCCAGACCACCCTGATCATGGCCCAGCGCATCGGGCGGGTCGGCAGTTGGGAGAAAGACGTCGTCACGGGGGTGCTTATTTGGTCGGAGGAAACCTTCCGCATCTTCGGCTGCGATCCGAAATCCTACCGTCCCAACGCTCTCGATTTTCTGGCCCTCGTGCATCTCGATGACCGTGCCCGGGTCGAGGCTGCCGCGCGGGCGGCGATGGAATCCAACCAGCCTTACGATTTGGAGCATCGCATTCTGCGGGCCGACGGCCAGGAGCGGATCGTCCACGAACTCGCCGAGGTGCTGCGCGATGCCGCTGGCCGGCCAGCGCGCTTGATCGGCACGGTCCAAGACGTGACCGATCGCCGTCGGGCCGAGGAACAGCGCCAGTCGATGGAGCGGAAATTTCAGGAGACGCAAAAGCTCGAGAGCCTTGGGGTGCTGGCGGGCGGCATCGCGCACGATTTCAACAACCTGCTCACCGGCATTCTGGGCAATGCCTGCCTGGCCCGCATGGAGACGTCGTCCGGCTCGTCGATCCATGCCCATCTCGAACAGATCGAGTCCTCCTCGCTGCGAGCCGCCGAGTTGTGCAAGCAGATGCTGGCCTACTCCGGGAAAGGCCGCTTCGTCATTCAGCGCATCGACCTCGATACGCTGGTCGATGAAACCATGCACCTGCTCCAGCTCTCCATCAGCAAGAAGGCCGTGCTCAAAATCAATCTGGCCACCGGCCTGCCCGCCGTCATGGGCGACGCCACGCAGATTCGTCAGATCATCATGAACCTCGTGATGAACGCCTCCGACGCCATCGGTGAACGCAGCGGGACGATTCACATCCGCACCGCCCTCCTGCACGCCGGGCCGGAAGATTTGGGGGACCTCATCGGGGCTGCTGACCTGACGCCGGGCGATTACCTCGTGCTGGAAGTGACGGACAATGGCTGCGGCATGAGTGCCGAAACGCAGGCCAAAATGTTTGAACCGTTTTTCACCACCAAGTTCACCGGGCGCGGCCTCGGTCTCGCCGCCGTCCTCGGCATCGTGCGCGGACACGGCGGGGCGTTGAAAGTGGGCAGTGAACTGGACCGGGGCACGACTTTCAAACTGCTCCTCCCCGCCGCCGGCGTGGCGAGTGTGGAGAGCAAGGTGGAGCGCCGCCTCATCCCCCAATGGCGCGGCCAGGGCACGGTGCTGGTGGTGGACGACGAGGACGGCGTGCGCCTCGTCGCGGGCCGGATGCTCCAGAAACTCGGCTTCGATATTCTCTCCGCGTCCGATGGTGAAAAGGGGTTGGAAGTCTATCGCGCCCGGCACGAATCCATTTGCGCCGTGCTGCTCGATTTGACCATGCCGCGCATGGACGGCGAGGAAACCTTCCGCGAAATCCGGCGCATCCGACCCGATGCCTGCGTGGTGCTAATGAGCGGGTTCAACGAGCAGGATGCGGCGGCGCGTTTCGTGGGCAAGGGGCTGGCGGGGTTCGTGCAAAAGCCGTTCACGCCCGATGAACTTCGCGAGCGGCTGACCGCCTTCGGACGGGCGGCGAAGAACTGAAGCTCAGATCAACCGGTGATGAATTCTGGTGGGATGGCAGGTCTGTCGCAGCCTTCTCCCTCACCCCGGCCCTCTCCCCAAGGAGAGGGAGAATCGCATTCCACCAGCGGTGCAAACCCAGCGTCTCGAAAAGTTCGCGAGACGGAATGCAGTGGCTCCCTCTCCCAGCGGGAGAGGGCCGGGGTGAGGGAGAAAGCCATGCCCAACCTTCGTCCCATCTTTCAACTATACTGGCATCAAACAATCTCCACCGGACACTTCGGCAGCGCGTCCAAGAAGGCCTGCCCGTAGCGTTTGCTCAACACCCGGTTGTCCAAGACCACCACGATGCCGGTGTCGCTCTTGGTGCGGATCAAACGCCCCACGCCCTGGCGAAATTTCAGAATCGCCTCGGGCAGCGAAAACTCGCCGAAGGAATTTCCGCCCCGCGCTTCAATCGCCTCAATGCGCGCCTCGATGAGCGGATGATCCGGCACCGCGAAAGGCAGGCGCGTGATGATCACATTCGAGAGCGCCTCGCCCGGCACGTCCACGCCCTGCCAGAAGCTGTCCGTGCCGAAGAGCACCGAGTCGATGTCGTCCTTGAACTTGTCGAGCATGACCGAGCGCGGCGTGCCCGTGCCCTGGACATGGCAGGCGAGGCCCAGTTGGTCGAAGAACGGTTGCATCCGCTCGGCCACTTCCTGCATGAGTTTGTAGCTGGTAAAGAGGACGAAAGCCTTGCCGTGGGTTTGCCGCAGGAAGCGCTCGATGTTTTCAACCAGCGCGTCGCTGTAGCCCCGGTCGCGTGGGTCGGGCATTTTCGCCACGACGAAGAGCTTCATCTGCTTCTCGTAATCAAAGGGCGAGC
>JAYVWQ010000087.1:0-2888 GCA_043785945.1 Akkermansia sp. | reverse complement strand
AGCGTTTGGAGTGCGGCGGCTTCAGCGCCGCTTTCGAGACGGTGATGATTGCCAGATGCTCCCATGTCTGGCCGGCGCGCGGATATTTGCTTGTCTCTTCCGGTCATGTCTTTGAGTTTATCAGCCTGCGCGCCATCTTGGATTGAAAGTTGGGCGCGTGACGACACGCAAACTCAAAGAAGGAAACCGTTTTGGAAAGAATTTTTGTCACCGGAGCCGCAGGATTCATCGGCAGCTCGCTCGTGGATCACCTGCTGGCGCAGGGCAAACAGGTCGTGGGCTGGGATAATTTTTCCACCGGCCAGGTCAAGTTCATCGAGGACGCGGAACTGAATCCGCGTTACAAACTTGTGACCGGCGACAACCTCGACCCCGAGGCGCTCACCGCCGCGATGAAGGGTTGCGACACCGTTTTTCATCTCGCCGCCAACGCCGATGTGCGCTTCGGCCTGAACCATCCGCGCAAGGATTTGGATCAAAACACCATCGCCACCTTCAACGTGCTGGAGGCCATGCGCGCCAATGGCATCAAGCGCATCGCCTTCTCCTCGACCGGCTCGGTCTATGGCGAAGCCACGGTCATTCCCACGCCCGAGGACGCGCCGTTCCCGATTCAGACGTCGCTCTACGCCACAAGCAAACTCGCGGGCGAAGGGCTGATTCATTCGTACTGCGAGGGCTACGGCTTCGAGGGCTACGTGTTCCGCTTCGTCTCCATTCTGGGCGAGCGCTACACGCACGGTCATGTCTTCGACTTCTACAAACAGCTCGCCGAGCATCCTGATCATTTGAAAATCCTGGGCGACGGCACGGCGCGGAAATCCTACCTCTACGTGCAGGACTGCATCTCAGCCATCATGCACGTCATGAACGCCGGACTCGCGCTCAAGGCGAAGCATCGCGTGGAGGTTTTCAACCTCGGCACCGATCACTACGTGCAGGTGAAGGACTCGATTGCCCTCATCTGCAAAACGCTCGGCCTCAGTCCGCGCCTCGAATACGCCGGCGGAGATCGCGGCTGGATCGGCGACAACCCGTTCATCTTCCTCGACACGAAAAAAATTCGCGCCACCGGCTGGACGCCCCAGCTCACCATCGAGCAGGGCATCGGGCGGACCTTGCAATGGCTCCAGGCCAACCGCTGGGTGTACGAACAGCGCGGTCATCTCTAGCCTCCGCCATGTCCAAAGCTGCGCGCGCGTTTCAATGGGTCCGTGACATCACGCAGGTGATGTTCCTCGACCGCTTCAACCCCGCGCGCCGTCATCTCGCGGAAGCTGCCAGCACGGCCTGCCGGAGTTTGAACTTTCATTCGCGCTGCAAAATTCAGGGCCTGCCCCTCGCCGAAATATTGGCCGAGCTTGGTTGCCCCGAAGTGCCCACGGTCACACTGGCCGGACCTTGCACGGACTTTGGCGACGTGGGCAGCCAGACCGGTTATCACACGCTCGGCGCGCTCATGCAGGGCTTGCGCCCGCGCCGGGTGCTGGAGTTCGGGACGTATCTCGGGGTGAGCGCGCACGCCATGTCTTTGAACGCGCCGCCCGGTTGCCACATCCACACCGTGGATCTGCCGGATCAGACGGAAGCCGGGTCGCGGCACGAACTGGATTCGCTAGACCAGCGGCATGTGGCCACGAGTCGGCAGCGCGTGGGCGAAGCGTTCCTGCGCAGTCCCACTCGTGAACACATCACGCAGATTCGCGCGGACTCCCTGAGCTTTCGTGCCGAGTCCGTAGTGGCGGACGTGGATTTGGTGTACGTGGACGGCGGGCACAGTCGGCCCGTGATCGAGGCCGACACGGAGAACGCCTTCCGCGTTCTTTCGCCGGAAGGCACGATTGTCTGGGACGATTATTTCCATCTGTATCCCGACGTGGTGACATTCCTTGATGAACTCTCGGAGCGTCACGAACTGCACGCCATCCGGGGGACAAACTACGTGGTGTTCAGCCGCCGCTGGCGCAAGACTTCCTCCAATTCCAAATCATGAAACTATTGATCACCGGCAGCAGCTCCGGCATGGGCCGGTGGCTTGCCACCCAGTATTGCGAGGCCGGGCATGAGGTGTGGGGCGTGGCCCGCCGCGACCAGTCGGACTTTGCGGCGGAGCGAAAGGCGCTTGGCCAGAAGTTTCGCAGCACCCGCGCGGATGTCTCGCGCTGGGAGATGATGGAGTCCTTGGGCGCCGAGCTGGCTCGCGACTGGGGACAGCTTGATGGACTCATCTGCTGCGCGGGAGTTCAGGGTCCGCTCGGTCCGGCCATGAAACTCACGGCCGCCGGATTCAGTGAAAGCCTGCACGTCAATTTACACGGCACCTTCAACACCCTGCTCGCGCTGCACGAACCGCTGCTCCGGTCCACGCGCCGCGCCAAGGTGGTTTGTTTTTCTGGCGGCGGTTCCACCGGGCCGCGCCCGTTCTTCACCCCGTACGCCGTGGCCAAGGCCGCTGTCGTGCGCATGGTGGAAAACCTGGCCCACGAGTGGAAGGGACTGCCCATCGACATCAATGCCCTCGCTCCCGGCGCGGTCAACACCCACATGACCGAGGAAGTCATCGAGGCCGGCCCGGAGATCGTCGGGAAGTCGGAGCACGGCAAGGCGCTCGAACAAATGGCCAATGGCGGCACGCCGCTGCCCAAGGTCGGCGCGGTCATTGATTTCCTGCTCTCGCCCGAGTCGGACGGCATTTCAGGCCGCCTGATCAGCGGCCTGTGGGATCCGTATCACTCCTTGCCGCTGGTGCGGGAGCAGTTGGAGAAGTCAGACATCTATACCTTGCGCCGCGTCGTGCCCCAGGATCGCGGGCTGGATTGGAAATGAGATTAGAGCCTATCCGAATAACCCGGAGCGGGGGCGTGTCGTCCGCGTGGTGGGCGGCGGGG
>JAYVWQ010000086.1:0-3259 GCA_043785945.1 Akkermansia sp. | reverse complement strand
ATGCCCTGCTGCGGATTGCGCACCGTGTAAGTGTCGTCGAGCCGCGCGCCGAGAAAGACGGTGTGGTTGCCCGGATTCCATTCGTGATGGTAACCCGCGAGCACGACCGGCTCCTGCGTCTCGATGGTGCGGACCAGACGGTTGGCCTGCCGCTGATCGTAATACTGCGCCCCGTCGCCGCCCGTGGCCCGGTAGTCGGTGGCCTGAAAATAAACCGTGTCCTTGGGGGTGAGCTGCTGCTTGAAGGACACCGAGACGGCGCGCTGCTCCAGATCGTTGTTGGGCCGCTGGCCGCGGTCGCTGCGGTAGTAACCCTCCAGCGCGTAGGTGCTGTTGCCGAAGGTGCCGTACTGCGCCCCGTTCTCGTACCAACTGCCGCTGCTCTGGTACTCCGTGGTGGAGCTGACGCCGAAGCGATCACGCTCGAAGAGCTTCGAGTATTCCTGTTGCGAGATGGCCGAGGAGAGAGTGCCCGCGCCCACCGGAGCCAGCAGGTTGGCCAGCAGATACTCGGCGAAGGCCGGCGTCTCGTAGCGCAGGTTGATCTGCTTGGGATCGCGCAGCCGGTCGTAGCTGTTGGCGAGGAATAGATGCGCGGAGTAGTTCGCGTAGTCGCTGCTCACGGCCCGGCCCGCCTCGCGCACGCTCACGTCGTCCATGCCCGCGTCGTGATAAATGCCCGCGAGGTTCGCACTGCGCACGCTCTGATCCTGGTCGAGCAACATTTGCGAGCGATAGACGGCGCGGTTGGTGTTCAAGTCCTGCGAATGTTCGAGCGCGCGGATGGCTTCGTTGATCCGGTTGCGCTGCTGATCGTGCAGCGCGGCGTAGAGCCAGCTCGTCGGATCGTTCGGGTCAATCCGCCGCGCCAGATCAAACTCATGCCCGGCCCGTTCAGTTTGCCGCGCATCGCTGAAGGCTTTGCCCAGGTAGCTGCGCAGCACGGCGCGCGTCGGTTCCAGCGCCGCCGCCGTGCGTAAATCCTCACGCCCGCCCGCCGCATCGCCGCTGCGGATGCGGCACAGCCCGCGCCCCAGCCAGGCATTGGCCAGCGCGCCGTCGGCCACGATGGCTTCGTCGAACTGCCGGAGGGCGGCGGGGATTTTGTTCTGCGCGCTCAGGAGAAACCCTTTCAGCGCCAGCGCCGCGGCGTTGCGCGGCGTGAGAGCCAGGGCTTTGTCCAAGGCCGTGAGTGCGGCCTCGGTGCGGCCAAAACTGAATTCCAATTCCGCCACCCGCACCCAGGCAAAACCAAAGCCGGGTCCCGCCTGCGTAGCCTGACGCGCCGCCCCCAAAGCGCCCTCCAGATCCAAACGCGATTGGCGGTAGTACGACTCTGCCAGCCAGCCCGAAGCCGTCGTGGGCACCGGACCAGTGAAGGGAGCATTGCGCACCGCCGCGATCAGTTCGCGCACAGCGACGCTCAATTGATTCGGCGCGGCCACGGTATCCAACATTCCCTCCGCCTGCCCCGCCTCGCCCGCCACCAGCATGAGGGCAGCGCGATAAATCTTCTCCGCATCGGTGGCGGGCGCGCGGTTCGCCGGATAGGCCCCGAGCGCGCGCACCAGATCACCACTGCGGTAGGCCGCGAGCGAGGCACTGAGAATTTGTTTCTCACCGTCACCGAGGGCGAGTTCGTCCAGATGAAGGACGCCGGGATAATAGAGAACCCATTGCACCAGATTGGTTGCATTGATCGCGGCGGTCTTGGTGGGCTTTTGTCCCGGCACGGCCACGCCTTGCTCGCCGCTCGCCATGGTCACGGACCCTTGTGCGTTGTTCAAATCCACGAGGCCGTCGAAGACCGTGATCTCGATGCGGTCGTTGTCATCCACGGCCACGGTGTATTCGGTGCCGCGCGCGGCGGCGGCGGCGAGGCGGTTGCGAAAATCGAGTTCGGTCGGTTCGCCGCGCGAGAAGAAATAATAGAACCCGCGCACCAGTTCATACACCGGCCGGGTGCTGCCCGCGCGCGGGGCGTTGATCGTCATCAAGCTCGACTCGCGCACCGGCATGTCGCCGGACTGGGCCGAGCGCAGCGTGGTGCGGCTGAGTTTGCCCGTGCGCAGCTTGTCCCCGGGCTGGAGCTTCTGATTGAGCTGGGCCGCCGCCCAGTTGTCCGTGCCCGCCGGCGCGACCTCCACCGTGCCCGCGATCATGATGATGGTGATCGAAACATCTTCCGCTGCGCGCACTGACGGGGCGAATGGCCCGAGGAACAAGCCTACGGAGATGAAAGCGAGCACAGCCAGAGTCGAAGCAAGAGATAATGATTTTTTCATACGATGGTGTCGGGTGCGACTTTGGTAGCAAAATCAGACCGTCGTTACAAGGCGCAATGCGGGACGGCCGCAGTCCCGACTGGGTGTGGGCGGGACGCCCGCGCTCCGGACCGAGCGGGGAGTGATTCGCACACGCTCTCCGCCCAAGCCTTGCCGTCGGAGCGGAGGATGTCTCGCGAAGGACGCGAAGGGTGGAGAAGGAAATTTCCAAACCGGACACCCCCGCTGCTCCATGCTCCAGACTCGCCGGTCACCTCAGGGCAGACGCTGCTTCCTTCCCTCTCTTCGCGCCCTGCGCGAGACTCAGTCGGGTTGCCCCGGCCTCGTTCCGACTGAGAGCCGGTCGGAAAATCCGCTGGCGGAGTCAGGGCCAGCGGCACCCGGCCTCGCCTAGCCGGGCGGATTTGAATTTCCCCACTCCAAGGGACTGGGTAAGGTGGCCCCAAGAATACAACCATGAGCAGCTCAAAACGCATTCCGACTGATGGTGGACCGGACTTCGGTCACAACCCTTTTGCGGCGCTGTCCAGTGCAGGACTTCCCCCCGCTCCGGAAAGTTCGCCCGAGAATTCCGCGCCCGCGGCCGTGGGAAAACCCGCCAAGAAAAATCGCGGCCGGGTGGACATCATCCGGCAGAAGGCCGGGCGCGGCGGCAAAACGGTGACGGTGGTGACGGGCTTCGTTGGCATCGGCCTGCCGGAAAAAGAACAACTGGCCAAGGCCATGCAGCGCACCTGCGGCACCGGCGGCACGGTCAAGGAAGGCCGCATCGAGATTCAGGGCGACAAGCGCGAAGAAGTCGCGCGCATCCTGACCGAGGCCAACTTCCGCCCCGTGTTCGCGGGCGGGTGAAGTTCACGTGATTCCTCTTTTTCGTCCGGCAGAACACCTCTATCCTGCGGGCGCATGGCAATCATCGGCATACGCAACACCCTCTCCATCGTGAGAGCCTCGGCCCCCGGCCTCTACCTCGA
>JAYVWQ010000085.1:0-4157 GCA_043785945.1 Akkermansia sp. | reverse complement strand
GCGGCTGGTTCATTCAGCAGCGCGAGGCGGAGACCGGTTCCACCGCCGTGCTACAGCAGGTCGGGCTGGATGTCTCGCCGCGCACGCTGGTCAGCGCGCTTTCGTTGGGGCGGCAGCAACTGGTGGAAATCGCCAAGGCGCTCTCGGCCCAGGCGCGCGTGCTCATCATGGATGAGCCGACGTCGTCGCTTTCGCAGCATGAGAGCGATGCGCTCTTCCGCGTGATCAAGGAACTGCGCGCGCGAGGCGTGAGCATCATCTACATCTCGCACCGGCTCGGCGAAGTGAAGGAACTGGCCGACCGTGTGGCGGTGCTGCGCGATGGCAAAAACGCGGGCGAACTCGCCCGCGAGGAAATCACTCACGACCACATGGTGCGGCTGATGGTGGGGCGGAATTTCAACGTCACGCGGGACGCCCGTCAACGGGCCGCCAGCGTCCCGCTGGCCGCCCTGGAAGTCCGCGCCCTCCGCACCACTGCGCATCCGCAGCACCCGTTAAACTTCTCGCTCCAGCCCGGCGAAATCGTCGGCGTGGCGGGACTGGTGGGCGCAGGGCGCACGGAAATGTTGCAGGCCCTCTTCGGCGTGGAGCCGGCGATGGGCGGGGAAATCCTGCTCAACGGTGATGCACAAAAAATCACCAGCCCGCGCGAGGCCATCGCCGCCGGGCTGGCGCTCGTGCCCGAGGATCGCAAGCAGCAGGGCGTGATTCTCGAAATGGCCGTGCGCGAAAACCTCAGCCTCGCATCGTTGCGCCGCGACGCGCACGCGGGCTTTCTGAATCGTGGCCGCGAGAACATCATCGCCGAGGAAATGACGGCCCAGCTCGGGGTGAAGACCCCGAACCAGCGGCAGCCCGTGCAGTTCCTCTCCGGCGGCAACCAGCAGAAAGTCGTCCTCGGCAAGTGGCTGGCGCTGAAGCCGCGCGTGCTCCTGCTCGACGAGCCGACGCGCGGCATCGACGTGGGCGCGAAGCAGGAGATTTACAAGCTCATGGAGCAACTGGCCGACGACGGCGTGGCCATCCTGTTCGTGTCGAGCGAACTGGAGGAAATCCTGCGCCTCGCCGACCGGGCGCTCGTCATGCACGAGGGGCGCATCACCGGAGAGTTGAAAGGTGAGGAACTTTCTGAGGAAGCTGTGATGCAACTGGCGACGGGAATGACCGGTGAATTCCGAATTCCGAATGACGAATGACTAAAGAAGCCCCAATAACCAATGACCAAAGGGCGACACCGTTCGGGCTTGGGAATTCTTTCGTCATTCGTCATTCGGAATTTGTCATTTCCCAATCTGAAATCTAATGAAGAAACTTCTGGGTATATCCGGCCTGCTCCTCTTCATCTGCGTGTTCACCGCGCTGATCGAGCCGAACTTTCTCAACGCCTACAACCTCCAGAACACCCTGCGCTGGACGGCGCTGTTCAGCCTCATCGCCATCGGGGTGTCGTTCGTGATCATCACGGGCGGGATTGATCTCTCCATCGGCTCGACCATTGGGCTGGTCGGCTCGCTGCTGGCGCACCTGCTCACGATCAAGGGCTGGAGCATCGGCGCGGCGCTGACGGCGGTGCTGCTGGTCTCGCTCGGCATCGGACTCGCGCATGGATTGCTCATCACCAAGATGCGGCTGCAGCCGTTTGTGGTGACGCTGTGCGGGCTGCTCATCTATCGCGGCGTGGCGCGCTTTATCACAGACGACCAAAGCCAGGGCTTCGGCAACGCCTACGAGGGGCTGCGCTGGATCGCCACGGGGAAAGTCGCGCTTTATTTCGGAGCCATCACCCTGCCCTTCCCGCTCGTCATCATGGCGGTGTTCGGAATTCTGGCCGCGATTTTTCTCAACCGCACCATCTACGGTCGCTACCTGCTGGCGCTGGGCCGGAATGAAACGGCCGCGCGCTACAGCGGCATCAACACCGACGCGATGAAGATCATCGCCTACGTCATTTGCTCGGGGCTGGCGGGCGTGGCGGGCATTTTGTTTTCGCTGAACTTGAACTCCATTCAGCCCTCGGGCCTGGGCGAATTCTACGAGCTGTATGCCATCGCGGGCGCGGTGCTGGGCGGGTGCAGCCTGCGCGGCGGTGAAGGCTCGATTCTTGGCGTCATCATCGGCACGGCCGTCATGCGCGTGCTCTACAACTCGATCAACATCCTGCGCATCCCCACGCACTGGGAGTTCGCCATCATCGGCGCGGTCATCCTCTCCGGCGTGGTAGTGGATGAACTGGTGAAGCGCCTCGCGGCCCGGCGGCGGGCGGCGAAGTGACCGGGTGCGGCCGGCGGGACGCCTGCGCCACTATCCTTCCCGCTTTGCCATTGCCCGGCGAGGGGCGGCGTGCTTACGTCTGCCGCTCTCTGATCAACCATCGTGTTGTCCATTAACCAAAAACTTCGCCGGACGCTCCGGCTGCTGGCGCTCGCGCCTGTCGTGGGCGGTCCCTCTCTGGCCCTGGCGCAACTGCCGCCGCCAGATTTGGTCCTGAGCGAGCCGCGTCAGGCGCTGCTCGAACTGGGGCCGGTGGATTTCCACGCGCGGGCCGCGACCTCGTTCATCTACGACGACAACATCAACCTGCACGACGGCCCGACCGCCGGAATCGGCACGGGGGGGAAACGCGCGCCGACGGGCGGCGACTTCATCTTCACTTTTGCGCCCGGTCTCATCCTCAGCCAGCCGCCCACGCTGGAGGCGACGCGCACCACCTGGTCGCTCGATTACAGCCCGTCGTTCATCTACTTCCTGAAGAACGACGGGGAGAACTCGGTGGATCAGGACGTGCGGGCGAAGGCGGGCTACGCGCTGACCAAGCTCACGCTCGGACTGTCCGCCAGTTACGCGAAAACGGCGGGTGGCGTGGTGGATGTGGGCAGCCGGGTCAGACAGAACAATTACGGCGTGGCCACCACGGCGCGCTACGAGATGACGGAGAAAACTTTTTTCCAGATCGATGGCAGCTACCGGCTCACGGATTACGAGACGCTGACGGATTCGCAGGAATGGACGGTGACCCCGACGGTGAATTACCAAATCTCCTCCAAGGTCACGCTGGGCCTGGGCCTGACGGCGGGGCAACTTTTTGTGGATCAACAAAGCTCGGCCGCGGTGGGAACGAACATCGTCATCGTGACCCGGACTGAGCCGCAGACTTATATCGGGCCGACGCTGAAGGGGAGCTACCGGACGACGGAGAAGACGGACGTGAGCCTGTCGCTGGGCGCGGAATGGCGCACGTATCCGGATGGGGGCACCGCCGTCAGACCCGTGTTCGCCCTCGCGGGCGGCTACCGTCCGTTCGACGGCACGGCCTTCAGCGTGGAGGGGCATCAGCGCATCGAGAACTCGGCGGTGATCAGCGGAGCGAACTACACCACCACGGGCGTCTCGGGGTCGGTGCGGCAGCGGTTGCGGGAGCGGCTCTCGGCCACGTTCAGCGCCACCTACGATCATTCCAGCTACGAGCCGGTCAGCGCCGACGTGAAGACCAGGCGGGCAGATGATTACCTCTTGCTGCGCACCGGACTGGAAGCAACACTGGGGCGAAGCTGGACGGTCGGTGTGTTTTACCTCTACCGCGAAGATGTTTCGACAGACAAAAACTACAGCTTTCAAGACAACCAAGTGGGCCTCCAGGCGGCTTGGACTTATTAACGCAGGCTGATGAACAAACGACATTCGAGGCGATGAAGATTGGAAAAATACTGGCCGTCCTGCTGCTGGCGCTGACTCTCCTCCGCCCCACCTTCGCGGCGGAAACCAACGCTCCCCCGACCATGACAGCAACGAATGCGCGGCCTGATTACGTGCTGGTCGCGAACGACATTGTCTTCGTGAAAGTTTATCAAGAAGACGATCTGGACGCAAAGGTGCGCATCTCCAAGGACGGCTCCATCGTGTTGCCGCTGCTCGGCTCGGTCACAGTCGGGGGCCTGACCCGCGAGGCGGCGTCGCGCCACATCCGGGATTTGCTGGGCGCGAAATATCTGGTCAACCCGCAGGTCTCACTCGACATCGTGGAGTATGCCAAACGCCGCTTCACCGTGCTCGGGCAGGTGCAGCGTCCGGGCAGCTTCGAGATGCCGGGCGATGAGAGCGTGAACCTGCTCCAGGCCATCTCCATGTCCGGCGGCTACACCCGGCTGGGCGCGGGC
>JAYVWQ010000084.1:0-16674 GCA_043785945.1 Akkermansia sp. | reverse complement strand
GCAAGGTGCTGCGAATCTGGCCGTAGGTCTCGGCCACCGTGACATCAAAAGGGAGAATGGTCACGGCGGGGAAAACACGTTCGCGCAAGTTACGCAGATGCCGGTCGGCCGCTTCTCTCCGCCCGTCCGCCGCCAACAAATAAGCGCCGGCAAACAACTCGGCGATGACGACCGAACTCGTGAACTGATCCTCACGTCTCAGCCCGGAGACCCAGCGGACGTAGGCGGCCAGCGGAGCCTTTTTCAGCAGTTCCGAGATGGCGTCGGTGTCGAAAAGGTAGGCCATTTACAGGGCGGGCAACGGGCGGGCGGCGCTCCGGGAGCGGTGGACCGCCGTCGCCGACTCAGCCAGGGCATCGGAATCGTCCCAACCGCCAGCCAGGGTGGCCAACCCCGCCGATGGGTTCTCCGTCTCCTCGGCCAGCCACACTTGGAGGCGCACCCGGTCCATCTCCTTCAGGCCGTGCAGCGGGGTCAACGGGTGCAGCATCTCGCGCTCGTAAACAGCCTCAACGATTTGGGAGTCTTTCATAACAATGGAGTTTCGCAGGCTGCGAGCGGTTTGTAAATCCTGGCTCTGAAAACTGAAATGCGGAAAAGCGGAAAAGCTGGGGTCAGACATCAGAAGTCAGAAATCAGAGGTCCGCAGACAGTGTGACGGTCAACTTAAGCGTCGGCGGATCCAGGCCGGGTTCCGGCGGCAATCCACGACGGCGTGGATGAAAACTGTTTTGTCCCCAAGGGTATAGAACACGGCAAATGGAAATCGCCCGGATAACAGGCGGTGGTATTGCCGGTAGGCTTGGCGATGGATTCCAGCGTAGAGCCGGAGAGACTCGATGTCGGCATACAGATTGGTCAGAAAATAGGAGCCAAGCCCGGCTTGCTGGTCTTCGTAGAAATGAAACCCTTCGATCAGATCCGGCACGGCCTGATCAAGAATCTCGATCTTCACGAGGTTTTTTCAGCGATGCGTTTTTTGGCCGTTTCCCAGTCCATGAAGACAGCCTGACCCTGGCTGATCAAGCGGTCCCGTTCGTCCAGAAGATCCTGATGCCACTGCGCCACCGGAACATTTTCTTCTCGGTGGCAAATATTGTCCCAAAGAGCCTCCATGGCCCGCAGCTTTTCCGAGAGGGTCATTTGTTCAATGTGAACCAAGTCAGGCATGGCAGTAGTTTATCAGCGGCAGCGGCTCTGAAAAAGTGGAAATACTGACAAACTGAAATACTGACAAACTGAAATAGTGAAAAGCTGAAATCAGAAGTCGGAAGTCAGCGGGCTGCGGGCTGGGGCAAGGGATTCTCGGCCACTCCGGCAGCCCACGTTTTTGACAGTAAACTGGCATCCAACGTGGCGAGCTTCAGGCCGTGTCGTTTCGCCAGGGTCACGAGGTGCGCATCGGTGGTGTCTTTGTAGCTGGTCAGGGTGGGCAGTGAAGCGGCGCCCACATCATCGGAAATGAACCGGTGACTGCGGAGGGCGTTGAGCGTGGCGAGCGAGCGCTGCGCGTCGTCGAACGTCGCCTGATAGGCGGTGGTCATGCTGATCCGCATAAAGGCAGATTCGGTGACGGGGCATGTGCCCCAGCCTTCGAGTTGTAACAGCCAACTGAGCAGAGCCGGGTGATCGGGGTGGCTTTTCCAGCCGCAACCGAGGAGCACATTCGCGTCGAGCAACCAGCCGCTCACGGGAAATCCTCAAGCATTTTCTTGATCGTCTCGGGGGTCATGGCCGGCGCACCAAGTGGAGCCTCCAGCAGCAGGAGGCCGTCCGGCCCCTCGACGAGCCTCGCCCCACGCGTGGATTTTTCCATGGGACGAAGCCGCGCGGTGAGGAAGCGGACAAGCTCCTCCTGCTGTTCCGGCGGCAAGGCCTCGGCGGCGGATTCAATTTCGAGCAGTGTGCTCATGGTCTGGAAACTAGCATTTCAAAGGATGGCGGCGACGTAAAAAACTGAAAACTGAAATGCTGAAATGCTGAAATGCTGAAACCAGAGAACAGAATTCAGACATCAGACATCAGAGGTTTGAGGGGATTTCATAGCTGAGCACTTCCAGGTCTGGCACGTCGCTAAAGTGATTGGGGTTGCGGGTCAGGACGGGGACTTTTCGGGCCACGGCACAGGCCGCAATCCACAAATCCGGGTAATCCGGCGCGCGGCCCGTCCGGGCCATGACGACCCAGAGGCGGCAGTAGGTGTCCATGGTGGCTTGGTCGAGCGGCCATAGATGGAAGCTGGCGTAAAATTCAGCGAGGGTCTCCAAGGTGACATTTTTGAAGAGCGCGCCACGGGAGAATTCCGCCTGGGTGATCCATGGAACCAACAAGGCTTTTTCGCCTACCCGGCGGGTCAGTTCAGCCAAGCGGTGGGGTGTCCTGCGGTAGCGCCACAGGTCAATTAACACGGTCGTGTCCGCCACTACTTCCATGGCGAGCTGATTTTTTGCCGGGTGGCCTGAATGGCATCTTCGAGGGAATCCAACTCCGAGTTCGGGAGCTCCGGTAACGATCCAGCCGCTTCCAACACTGCTGCGAAAGTGCCCTTGGGTGGAATCAACCGCTCAATGACGGCGGAAAACGTATCGCCCCGACCAACCTTCCAAGAAGCTAGCCGGGTGTAAGCTTTTTCCGAAACCGCGATGGTTTTCATGCGTTATACAGAACACAGAGCACAACCTGTGTCAAGCTGGTCAGACAGGAGAGGGCAGTTCAAAAAAACTGAAAACTGAAATACTGACAAACTGAAATCAGAGGACAGACATCAGAGGGCAGGTTCTGAAAAGCTGAAAGGCTGAAAGGCTGAAACCAAAGAACAGAATTCAGACATCAGAACCAAAGAGAACAGCGAGCAGTGCGGTAGGTTCTGAAATGCGGAAAGCTGACATTAGTTCCTTAGAAATCAGAAAGCAGCGGTGCGGTGGTTCAGGACAGGTGCGGATCGAATTCTCGGCGACCATCCCAGCAGCGCAAAACTTCAACCGTCATCTTATCCGTGCGAACGCGATAGAACACTTTGAAATAGCGACCGGCGATGAAGCGACGAATTCCAGCCCGTTGCCGGACGCGGGGAAATCGCTCCGGGAAGAAACTCAGATTTTGAAACGGCAAACGCGAACACCTCACCCTGGCCCTCTCCCCGTTCGAGGCGGAGAGGGAAAGCCGCAGCGGCGGGATTGTGATGGGCAACATCTCGAACAATGCGTTCGAGGTCCGCCACGAACGTGGCCCGGAAAATTACTTGGAAGTCCATGACTGCAGGCGGGCGCGCACTTCATCCGCCGTGTGCCCCGGCCCCTGGTCGGCGTCCGCCGTGGCGACAGCTTCGTCCAAAGCAGCCAGCAGAAGCGGGTCCTCTTCGTGGCACTCGTGGGCTGTCCCGCCTTCTTTTTTCACAAATGCGGTCCATGATTGCAGCGCAAGCCGCCGGAGTTCCTCGGACGACAACCGATCCAGTTCCGCTTCAATTTGGGCCAAGCTCATAGTGGTAAAAGTCTAATCGGCCCGAGCGGGCCGTGCAATGCTCGGGAGGGCAGTTTTGGAAAAGCTGAAAACTAAAATACTGAAAAGCGGAAACAAGGCTTTAACCACGGAGGCACGAAGAGCACGAAGATGGGAAAAGCAAAGGTCGGAGGTCAGGTTCTGAAACGCTGAGGACTGAAATTCTGAGAAACTGAAATTCTGAGAAACTGAAAAGCTGAAATCAGAGGACAGGTTCTAAAAAACTGAAAACTGAAATGCTAAAAAACTGAAAACTGAGAGCAGACATCAGAGGGCAGGTTCTGAAATGCTGAAATGCTGACATGAGTTCCTTAGAAAGCAGAAAGCAGCGGTGCGGTGGTTCAGGACAGTTTGCCCAAGCGTTGCAATTCCTCAAGGAAGGTGATGTCAATTATATCTTGCGGACGACCGGCAGCCCGTTTGGCGGCCAGTAGATGGTTTCCGCAAAGGCATTTCACGGGCGTGCCCTGCTCGGTCGGACGGGTCGTCGCGGACTGTTCAGCCTCGTCGAACCGTGGCACCCCCGGCAGGCCCAGATGAAATTGAAGCACGCCCCATTGGGTTTGATAAGTCTGGATGAAGTTTTCCCCACGCGGGCCCAACGGCAGCAGCGGCACATCTATCTCGTCCGCCAAGAGGGCGTTCAATTTGGCGAGATTATCGGTGTCACGCGGTGGAATGAAGAAATCCCAATCCATGGTGAATCGCGGCAGACCGGCGAGACGCATGGCTTGTCCACCGACCAGCAGGTAGCGGACGCCAGCCGCATTGAGGGCGAGAACCAGCTCGTTCATTGGGCGGCCTGTCGGGCCAGGGCCAGTAGCACCGTGCGCTTCCACTCATTCATCTCCTCGTGCGAAGCAAAGCGCCGGCTTTTGAAACCGGGAATCTTAAGAGCGGCCGGAGCCGGAACCACGCGGGGGTGTTCGGCCCAGAGACGGTACTTGGCTTGATAGTTGTCGGTGATTTTCACAGGGACTTACTGGACGGGCGGTTCTGAAAGCTGAAAAGCTGAAAGGCTGAGAGCAGGTTCTAAAACGCTGAAATGCTGAAATGCTGAAAGCAGAGAACAGAAGTCAGGTTTCAAAAAGCTGAGAACTAAAATTCTGAAAACGAAAAGCGGAAAGCAGAGGTCAGGTTCTGAAACACTGAAAACTGAAATGCTGAAAGTTGAAATACTGAAATCAGCGGGCGGAGCGGCGGGCGCGGAGCCAGGCGCGGGTGCCGGAAACGGCCAGCAGTCCGAGGCCGAACAGGCCGAGGGCCAGATGGGTCGGCTCGGGAACGGCGGTGATGGTGAGGTTGTCGTAGAAAGCAGATTGGCCGGCTGCTGTGTTGTAGTCCCAGAGGGCACCCATGTAATTCAGGGAAGTATTGACGTAGGTCGAATCTGTGGCGGTTCCCATCGATGTAAAACTCCCAGCCGAAGGATCCGCGAAGCTTGAGCTGTCATTGCGGGCGAGCAACTCCCAGCCGTTATTTGCGGGATTGTAGGTGACTTTGAGACTCAGAAATTCCATTCCCATGTCGCCAAACGGCGAGCCGGAGCCTGTGATGACGCTGCTGATGGTGCTTCCCGTGGTCAGGCCGGCGGTGTAACGGACGAGTCTCAATGGATCCGTTCCGGATTGCCCCCAAACAATTGCGTATCCGGTACCAGCGAGGAAATCGGATGAACTTGTTCCCAACACGAAAGCAATGCCATAGTCGCCGCCGGTAAAGCCTGACAGAGTATTTCTGTTGGCGCGCATGTTGAAGGTCCAAGTGATCGTTCCGGCGTTCTGGTTCAACTGCGGCGTGTAGCCTGATCCGAAGTTCCGCGTGTCTTGCGACACGTAGGTGCGGCCAGCGGGGGTTCCATTGTCGATCTGCAACTGGTTGTTCGCGATCTTCGCATTGCCGCCACCGGTTGAGGTTTCCACCCAATTGTTGCCCAAGGTAGAACTGTCACTGCGGTTGAAGTCGTCCGAAAAAACAAGCGCGGCGGAGGTGGGGGAGGGGAGACAAGCCGTGGAGGCGGCCAAAACGATAAACAAAACCCAAGCGTTCATTTTCATATTTTAGGGATGAATTTGTCGGGACGTTGTCGTGGAACTGAACAACGGTTCGGAGCATGGACTTCGAGGCTCGGTTGGCAACCTTAAAAAAGCTGAAATCTAAAATGCTGAAAAGCTGAGAACTGAAAGGCTGAAACGCTGAAATGCTGAGATCAGAGAACAGAAGTCAGGTTTCAGAAAGCTGAGATGCGGAAATAAATACAAATCCTGCGAGTTCAGTTTATCGGGTCAGGCACCTTTGGGAATGGGACAACCGAGCTTTCGGCAGATGGCTTGGGCGGTGAAGCGGTTAATTTCCTTATGCCGGGGGACAGCTTGAATTTCGCCTGATGGGTTGCGCCAGATGGAGTGGGAGGAACCTTCCCGTTCCAGCCTGCACCCGTGCTGGACAAGGTGGGAGAGCAGAGCCTCGCGTTTCACGCGGAGACAACTTCCAATCGCTCGCCGGCCTGCAATGCCTTGGTGGCCTCTTCCTTGCGATAAGCCAGCACATCCCGAATGGCCCCGCGCAGGTTCTCCAGGCAGGCCTCGCCGGTCTCCCCCTGCCCGTTGGCTTCGGGGAACTCTACGCAGGTGGCGGCGAAGCCGGTTTCACCCTCGGCCGAGCAATCGTGGATTAAAGCGGTGACTTGCATCATCTGACCCTAGCCCAAGCGGGTATGGGGGGCGAGCGGTTTTTGGCTTCCGGCCAGCGGCTTTGGGCTAAGCACAAAAAGCTGAAATCTAAAATACTGAAAAGCGGAAAGCAGAGGACAGACTCTCAAATGCTGAGAACTGAAACGCTTAAAACTGAAACCCTGAAAAGCGGAAAGCGGGAAGCAGGACATCAGGGGCCGGTTCTGAAACGCTGAGAACTGAAAGGCTGAAAACGAAAAGCAGAACGGCAGAGGGCAGGTTTCAAAAAGCTGAAATCTAAAATGCTGAAACGCCGACATCAGGGGCCGGTCTGCCACGGGAGGATTTGCCAGCGGGCGGCGTAGTAGATCATTTTGAAATATTCCAGGCAGGCGAAGCCGGCGTCGCGAGCGGTGGGGAGGCCGTAGTCGGTGACGGACGGCGCGGTGGGCGCGGACTGGAAGTGCATCTCGGGCGCGGCGTGGTGGAAGCAGGCGAGGGCGCGGCGGGAGTGATACCAGGAGGTGACGAGGATGGCGTTGGTGATTTTCAGCTCGCGGAGCCGGGCGGCGGTGAACTGGGCGTTCTCGTAGGTGCTGGTGGATTTGGATTCGAGGATCAGGCGGGTCTCGGAAATCTTGGCCTCGCGGAGTTTGGTTTTGGCGAGCGGTTCGGAGCCGGCCCCGGAGAAGAGGATTTGGGGAGCGGAGCCGGCGCGCATCAGTTCGAGGGCGCGGTCGGTGCGTTCGCCGGATTCGCCGCCGAGCACGATGAGGACGGGGGCGGGCTTCACCTTGGGGCTGGTCTGGACGTAGAGCAACGGGCGGGCGCAGAGCACGGCCACCACGAGGGCGACGAGGGCGAGGGCGAGGAGCCAAGCGAGGGAGCGTTTGAGGAGGGACATGGGGAAACTGAAATGCTGAAAAGCTAAAATGCTGAGAGCTAAAATGCTGAGAGCTGAAATGCTGAAATGCTGAAAAACTGAAAGGCTGAAACTGAAAACGGAAAAACTAAAATGCTGAGAGCTGAAATTGAAAGGAAGGCGAAGGACTCGCCGGATCAAATCTTGGTTCTCGTGCGGGAGACGATGGTGACGAAGATGGCCAGCAATTCACAGGTTTCGCGGTGGAGCTGGACGATTTGTTCGGTTCGGACACCGCATTCTTCCTGGAGCAGTTCAATCCAAAGTGCCGATTCGTCGGCTTCCTGAAGCAACCCGTCGAGTTTGGAGCAGAACTCGAGGGCGGAACGCGCGCGGGAGGCTTCGCGGGCATGGGCGGCCACGGAGGTGCCGGAGCGCAAGAGCTGATGTCCGAGCACTTCCACTTCCCGGCGCTGATGGGCAAGGCGACATACAGGCGAATGATACCGGCCGCATATTGCTTGGTTCGCTGGCGAAGTTCTTCGGAGAGGCGGCTCACGTAATCAAGCAGGGGCAACAGGAAAAGAGTGTAGGTGCCAGTGTCACCGGACGGTTTCAGGAGATCAGCTTTTCAGCTTTTCAGGATTTTGGCGTTTCAAAGCAAGCTGCCGCCCTTGGCCGTTTGCCGCGTGAACAGCAAGACCAGTGACAGACCATTTGAAATGAGGCTCATGTGAGCTGAGGAAAGGACCGTTTGGCGGTGTCCAAACAGAGGATCGGAGAGAACCACGGGCGAATTGAAAATAAAAGAACTTTTGTGGAATGGGGCGAGGGCGGGGGGCGCAACCATGCACGGGATAAACCTGCTGAAGGGAGCACCCGACGCCGGTGAGCCGTCCAGGGCGCGGGTCGGTTCCGGCTTCCAGGCCCAAGCGGACGGGTTGCGGCTGGTCCTGCGGGTGGAGCCGCGCTCCGTCCTCGGTCGTGACCGCCACTTCCCATCTTTACCCCGCGCTTCCTGTTGCCCTCGCGGGGCCTGTCCGCTACTTTCCCGGCCCGATGAACTCGAACCAGATTCGTGAGCGGTGGCATGATGGCACCAAGCCGTTTGTGTTCCGTCTGAGCGACGGTTCGCGCGTGCCGGTGCCGCATCCTGACTTCATGATGATGCCGCCGGGCCTTGCACAAATCCT
Source organism: Akkermansia sp. (assembly GCA_043785945.1). Taxonomy (GTDB): domain Bacteria; phylum Verrucomicrobiota; class Verrucomicrobiia; order Limisphaerales; family SIBH01; genus JANNGC01. Next base: position 8,446 of record JAYVWQ010000084.1, on the reverse strand, counting down.
GGTTTCGGACAAAAACGGACGGCTGATCCGCATCGATCCATTACATGTGGTGGCCATTGAAGAAGGCCCTTTGAAACGAAACGGCAAGCGTTCGCACTGATTTTATGTTGAACATGAAAACGATGCGCGAGCGGCTGCACAAAGTGCCGTTCAAGCCTTTCGAGATGCGCTTGACGGACGGGCGGCGTGTCCCGGTGCTGCATCCCGATTTCGTGGCCCTCGGCGGCAGCGTCGTGGTCATCACGGATGAGACGGATCGGGTCAGGGAAGTGGATGCGTTGCACGTCGTGTCGCTCGAACCCTTTTCCAAGAAGCAGAAGAACGGCAAACACTGATTTAGAATTATGACACTGACAGAAAAAATTCTCGCCCGCGCGGCCGGCAAAGCTTCGGTCCAGGCCGGGGACAACATTTGGGTGAACGCGGACGTGCTCATGACGCACGATGTGTGCGGCCCGGGCACCATCGGCGTGTTCAAGCGCGAGTTCGGCAAGAACGCCAAGGTCTGGGACCGCCAGCGCGTGGTCATCATCCCCGACCACTACATCTTCACCGCCGACTCGAAGTCGAACCGCAACGTGGACATCTTGCGCGACTTCTCGCGCGAGCAGGAGCTGCCCTACTTCTACGACGTGATCGATGACCCGAACGGGCAGTGGCATTTCGACGCGAGCAAGGGCGTGCTCAACCGACAGTATGGTTCGCGTTACGCGGGCGTGTGTCACGCGGCGCTGCCGCAGAAGGGCCACACGCGACCGGGCGAAATTTTGTTCGGCACGGATTCACACACCTGCATGGCGGGGGCGTTCAATGAGTTCGCCACGGGCATCGGCAACACCGACGCGGGCTTCGTGATGGGCACGGGCAAGCTGCTCCTCAAGGTGCCGGAGACGATGCACTTCCGTCTCGAGGGCGCGCTCCAGCCGGGCGTGATGGCGAAGGACGTGATCCTCCATTGCATCGGCGAGATCGGTTTCGACGGCGCGACCTATCGCGCGATGCAATTTGACGGCCCCGGCGTGGCCGGCCTTTCGATGGACGACCGCATGACCATCGCGAACATGGCCATCGAGGCGGGCGGCAAGAACGGCATCTTTGAATTCGACGCGCGCACCAAGGAATACGTGGATGCGCGCACGAAGCTGAACGACACGAAGTCGAGTTACGAGCCAGTCGAGGCGGACAAGAATCAGAAGTACATTTACGAACTCGTGGTCGATTTGTCGCAGCTCGAACCGACCGTGGCGTGTCATCCCGATCCCGGCCAGCGCAAGAAGGCCAAGGACATGGACATAAAGCTCGACCGCGCCTACATCGGCTCCTGCACGGGCGGCAAGACGAGCGACTTCGTGGAATTCGCGCGCGTGCTGCGCGGCAAGAAGGTGTGCATCGACACCTTCGGCGTGCCCGCGACGCCGGAGATCGTGCATGACCTGCAAACCACGATCTGGGGCGACCAGAGCATCTGGCAAATCCTGCTCGACGCGGGGGTGCGCATGACGGAGAACGCCGGGTGTGCGGCGTGCCTGGGCGGGCCGGTCGATACGTTCGGGCGCATCAACACGCCCGGACTCAAGTGCATCAGCGCCACGAACCGCAATTTCCCCGGCCGCATGGGCGACAAGGAATCGCAGGTCTTCCTCGCGAGTCCGATGACGGTGGCGGCGAGCGCGCTCACCGGACGCATCACGGACCCGCGCGGGTATTTGAGCTGAACGGCGCGATGAGTCGGGAAGAAAAGTTGTTGGAACGGCTGCGCGACACGCAGCGCGACTAGGGCTGGAAGTTCGACGAATTATGCAGTCTCCTGCAACGATTGGGATTTGAAATGCGCATCGGTGGAAGTCATCATTTCTTCCGCAAAGCGGGGCTTCGCGAAGTGATCAACCTGCAACCCGTCGGGGGACAGGCCAAACCGTATCAGGTGCGGCAGGTGCGAAAAGTTTTGCTGACCCACGGACTGGCATGAACACGAAATACGAAATTGTCGTTTACTGGAGCGAGCCGGACGGCTGCTTCCTCGCGGAGGTGCCGGAACTGCCCAGCTTGATCACGGACGGAGCCACGCGCGCGGAGGCGCTGTGCAACGCAGAGATCATGATTGACGAATATGTGGCGACGGCCCGGAAGGAAGGCTGGCCGCTGCCGGAATCAAAGGGCCGGCTGGCGTTCGCATGAGCAACGCGATTGAGAAAGTCAACGAGCGGTCATTGAGGGCGGCCCGGGCGCTCGATCAGGCGGCGGTTCCCTACGGGGTCATCGAGGTGGGACTAGTGGATGCGAGTTGGTTGCCGCGCCTGCCCGTGGCGCTCCGTTCGCGCCTGCAGAAGTTGCTCGATACTCCCGAAGGCTGATTCTTTTCTTCGTCCCCGCCTTCCCATCTGGTAATTGCTCCGCCCGTGTCGAATCCCGGATCAAAGAGCGCCAACATCCTGGGCCTCTCCGCGTACTACCACGACAGCGCGGCCTGCCTGGTGCAGGATGGGCGCATCGTGGCGGCGGCGCAGGAAGAGCGGTTCACGCGCAAAAAACACGACGAGCGTTTTCCCCGGAACGCCATCGACTACTGCCTGCGCGAGGGCGGCATCACCACGGCGGACCTGACGCACGTCGCCTTCTACGAAAAGCCGTTCACCAAGTTCGACCGCATCTTGCATTCGTATCTGGCCTGCGCGCCGGCCGGTCTCGGCTCTTTCCTCAAGGCCATTCCGATCTGGATCAAAGACAAAATCTGGATGAAGGTGGCGTTGCAGCAGGAGCTGAACTTCGAGGGCCAGATCATTTTTCCGGAGCACCACGAGTCGCACGCGGCTTCGGCGTTTTATCCGTCGCCGTTTGCCGAGGCGGCGTTTCTCACCGTGGATGGGGTGGGCGAGTGGACGACCACAAGCTGGGGCACGGGGCGAGGCAGCCATGTGCAGATTGCGGGCGAACTGCACTTCCCGCACTCGCTTGGGCTGCTCTATTCGGCGTTCACCTACTTCACGGGCTTCCGGGTCAATTCGGGCGAATACAAACTCATGGGCCTCGCGCCCTACGGTGAGCCGAAATACGTGGACGTGATTTTGCGGGAACTGATTGATCTGAAGGAGGACGGCTCCTTCCGGTTGAACATGAAGTATTTCAACTACGCCGTCGGACTCACCATGACGAACGAGAAGTTCGCCGCGCTCTTCGGCCGGCCGCCGCGCAAGGGCGAATCCAAGCTCACCCAGATGGACATGGATCTGGCGCGCTCGGTGCAGGACGTGACCGAGGAGGTCATGTATCGCATGGCCCGCCATGTGCAGAAGCAAACCGGGATGCGCAACCTCTGTCTCGCCGGGGGCGTGGCGCTGAACTGCGTGGCCAATGGAAAAATTCTGCGCGAGAAAATCTTCGACCGCATCTGGATTCAACCGGCGGCGGGCGACGCAGGCGGCGCTCTCGGCGCGGCGCTTTTCACCTGGCACGAATATCTGGACAACCCGCGCACGGCGGACGGCGTGCATGACTCGCAGCGCGGTTCGTATCTGGGGCCGGACTTCAAGCGTGATGACATCCGCCGCTTCTTCCAATCGCAGAACACGCCCTTCGTGGAACTGAGCGACGAGGAAATCCCCGAACGCATCGCCGACCTGATCGCGAGCGACAAGGTGATCGGCTGGTTTCAGGGAAGAATGGAATTCGGCCCGCGCGCGCTCGGCGGACGCTCCATCATCGGCGACGCGCGTTCGCCCAAGATGCAGGAGACGATGAACTTGAAGATCAAGTTCCGCGAGAGCTTCCGGCCCTTCGCGCCGTCGGTGCTGCGCGAGAAGGCCAGCGAGTGGTTCGATCTGGAGGACGAAAGCCCCTACATGCTGCTCGTCGCGCCGGTGGCCAGGCAGCACACGCGCGCACTGACCGCCGAGGAGAATAAGAAGTTCGGCCTCGAAAAACTGCTCACCCTGCGCTCGACCATTCCGGCGGTGACGCATGTGGATTATTCGGCGCGCGTGCAGACGGTCACGGAGGATTGGAACCCGCTTTACTACCGGACGATCAAACGCTTCGAGGAAAAGCACGGCTGCCCGGTCATCATCAACACGTCGTTCAACGTGCGGGGTGAGCCGATTGTGGGTTCGCCCGAGGACGCCTACCGCTGCTTCATGCGCACGAACATGGACTACCTGATCGTGGGCAATTTTCTGCTGGAAAAGAAAGACCAGAAGCCGCTCGACAAGGACATCGACTGGCTGAAGGAATTTGAACTCGACTAACTAATGCTGCGCGAAGACATCAAAGGACTGCTCCAGGCCACGCCGCGCGATCTGCGGAAATTCGGCCTCACCGTAGGCGGCGTATTTCTAGGACTGGGTGTGCTGTTCTATCTGCGCCACAAACCATGGTGGCCGTGGTTCGTCTCACCCGGCGTGCCGCTCGTGGTGCTGGGCGCGCTGCTGCCGCGCAGCCTGAAATGGATTTACGCGGCCTGGATGACGCTGGCCATGCTGATGGGCGCGGTCGTTTCCACGGTCATACTCGTGCTGCTTTTCTGTTTCGTGGTCACGCCGATGGGGCTCCTCGCCCGGCTGGTGGGCAAGGATTTTTTAAGCCAGAAGCTGGAACCGGGCGCGGCCAGTTACTGGCTGGTGCGCGACATCTCGAAACCGAAAGCCAAGCATGAGCACGAGCAGCAGTTCTAAGCCGATCCGGCCCACCCGCTGGAAGAACGCGCTGAAGAACCTCGCGCTCTTCGCCACGGTGTTTCTGCTGTGCGGCGCGGTGGCGGAAGGAGTGTTGCGCCTGAGGGGCTACGGCAATCTCGAAATCTACGAACCGGACCCGTTGCTCTACTGGCGTTTGAAGGCAAATCAGGAGTGTTATACCAAAGTCAACCGCCACCCCGTTCGCATCAACGCGCACCGGACGCGGGGCGGGGAATTCTCAACCGTCAAACCGGCGGGCACGCTCCGGATTATTTCCATCGGCGACTCGCGGACTTTTGGCTGGGGCCTGCGCGAGGAGGAAACGTATTCGGCCCGGCTGCAAAAGCATTTGCAGGAACGCTTCGGGGCGACCAAGAAAATTGAAGTGATCAACGCCGGGGTCAACGCCTGGAGCTTCCCGCAGATGACGGCGTTCCTGCGGGCCTACGCGCTCGCGTGGCAGCCGGACTTGGTGATTCTGGGAGACGGCAATCTCTGGACCCAGTTTTCGGAGAACCAAGATCCGGCGTTTCTGCGCCAGTTCGCGCGGCGCGTGCGGTTGAAGAATTTTCTGCGCGGCTTTGCGCTGTATCACTTCGTCGTCGAGGTGAAGCTGCACGAATTCTATGCGAAGTACCGGTCGAACTTCATCCCGGTTGATCCGAGCCAGGACCAGATGTTCAAGGAACAGCAGCAGAAAGACCCGGCCGCTTTTTTCCGCCAGTCGATTGAGACTTTCTGCCGGACGGCGCGGAGCAACGGCGTGCCGACGGTGCTGCTCTACCTGCCGCCGCAGGAAGCGCTGACCAGCACGAACAACCAATTTGCCATGGTGCGGCGGGCCAAACAGGAGGTGAGCCGGAAATGGTCCCTGCCTTTGCTCGATCCCACGCCCGAGCTGACGCCGAGGGCAAATGAACTTTACTTGGAGGGGGACGCTGTCCACTTTAACGCCGCCGGCAACGAAATCATCGGGCGACGCCTCTCGGAAGTGGTCAGTCCTCTGCTGAAGCCATGAGCAAATTTGGAATCATCCGTGAGTTTTGGAGCTTTCTCAGAGAGCGGAAGAAATGGTGGATCACGCCCATCGTGCTTTTTCTCCTGCTGTTGGGCGCGCTGCTCGTCTTTGCCAAAGGCTCGGCCCTCGCGCCGTTCATCTACAGTCTGTTTTAACCGGAGGAAGAGATTTTCGTTCACGCACCACTGTCCGCCGTAGAAACGCCGGAACCCTGATTCATGGATCGACCCACGATTGATACCTGGCTGGAGCGGACGATGCTCGCGCTGGTCCTTGGCCTGCTCGGCTTCGGCACGCTCGCGCTGGGGGGCGTGCGCCCGTCCGAGTTCATCGTCCTGTGGTGGCTGATGGCGGGGGTGCTCGGACTCTGGCTGGTGCGGATTTGGAGCGCGCCCAAGTTTCGTTTCCTCTGGCCGCCGGTGTGCTGGGCCATGCTCCCGTTTGTCGGCTATGCCATCTGGCGTCATCAGACAGCCGACATTGAATTCATCGCGCGCCAGGAGCTGATCCAAATTCTTCTCGCCGCGCTGTTGCTGGCGGCCGTGGTCAACAATCTGCACAGCCAGGAATCCACGCGGGTAATCAGTTTCTTCCTCGTGGCTCTCGCCTTGTTCGTTTCCATGTACGGCATTTTTCAATGGCTCAAACATTCTGAGCAGGTCTGGTGGTGGCCCCGTCCCGCAGCGTATTGGGAGCGGGCCTCTGGATCCTTCATTTGTCCGAATCATCTGGCGGGATTTCTGGAAATGGTCCTCCCCATCGCCGTGGCCCTGACCGTGACGGGCCGCGTCTCGGTGGTGACGCGCATCGGACTGGCCTATGCCTCGCTCGTCATCCTGGCGGGGATAGCCGCCACGCAGTCGCGGGGCGGCTGGCTGGCGACGGGCGTGGCCATGCTGATGTTGTTTCTCTTCCTCGTGCGGCAGAAGGGCCAGCGCTGGATCGCCCTCGGTCTGCTGGCCGTGGTGCTGGGGACGGGAAGCTGGCTTTACTCCCGCTCGATCAGCCAGCGCGTCACCGCCACCTACACTTCCGGGCACGAGCGCGACATCCGGCTGCGGCTCTGGGTTTCCGCCGCGCAGATGTGGCGGGATAATCCGTGGTGGGGCGTGGGCGCAGATCATTTTGATGACCGTTTCCGGCAGTATCGCGAGGCGGTGGACAAGACGCAGGCCCGGCCGGGCCGCGCGCACAATGACTTTATCAACACCCTCGCCGACTACGGCGCAGTTGGGCTGTTGCTCGTGCTCCTGCCGATCGGGGTCGGGGCGTGGTCGGTGTTCCGCTGCTGGCGTTACGTGCAGCGCGGGGGCGGGGATTTTGGAGAGAAGAAGAGCAACCGCGCCGCCATCGTGCTGGGCGCGGCCGCCGGGCTGACCGCGCTGCTGGTCCACTCCTTCTTTGACTTCAACATGCACATTCCGGCGAACGCCTTTCTCGCGGTCACGCTCCTGGGCGTGATCGCCGGCCACATCCGGTTCGCCACCGAGCGATACTGGATTACCGCCCGCTGGCCGGTGGCCCTGGCCGGCTCGCTGGCCCTGGCCGGCGGTCTTTATTATCTCGTGCCGCAAGGGCTTACCCGCACCCGCGAGATCGCGGCGCTGCGCCGGGCGGAAAAGCTGACGGACGGCACGCCGGCCAAGATCGCCGCGCTGCAAGAGGCGTTCGCAGTGGAGCCGAAGAACAGTGAAACCGCCGTCACCCTCGCCGAGCAGTTGCGCGGGCTGGCCTGGATCGGCGGGGATGATTACGAGGCGCGCACCCGGGAGGCGCTGGTCTGGTTCCAGCGCGCGGCGGCTCTGAACAAGTGGGACGTGAACGCCCAGCTCGGCAGCGGCATGTGTCTCGATTGGATCGGCCGGCACGACGAGGCCCAGCCTTACTTCGTCCGCGCCTTGGAACTTGATCCAAATTACTATCACCCGCGCGCCATGATGGGCTGGCATTACTTCCAGGTGGAAAATTACGAGCAGGCGCAGAAGTGGTTTATGGAATCTTTGCAGGTCAATTGGATGTCCAATCCGCTGGCCCGGGTCTATCTCGATCTGGCGGTCAAACGGCAGGCCGAGCAAAAGGCGGCGCCTCCTCCGCCGTGACCGGCGGGCGGGGCGGCATTGACAACGCACTCCTCGTCGCGGCAGCCTGCGGCACGATGATCTGACGACCTGTTGCGTTGCATGAAACCATTCCCCGAGCCGCCTGCGCCCCCGGTGATTCCCGATCACCAACTGCTCCGTCAGGTGGGCGAAGGGAGCTATGGGGAAATCTGGCTGGCGCGCAACATCATCGGCACCCACCGGGCGGTGAAGATTGTGTACCGCGCCCGCTTCGACGATGCGCAACCCTACGAGCGCGAGTTCAAGGGCATCCAGAAATTTGAACCCATCTCCCGCAGCCATCCGGGCCTGGTGAACCTGCTCCAGATCGGCCGCAACGACCTCGCCGGTTACTTCTATTACGTGATGGAGCTGGCGGATGACTTGGTGGGCGGGAGTGAATTTCATCCCGAGACTTATTCCGCCAAGACGCTGGGCAAGGAACTGGGCCGTCGAGGCCGGCTGCCCGCCCAAGAGGCGTTGCAACTCGGCATTCATCTGGCCGAAGCGCTCGCTTACATGCACCAGCAGGGACTGGTGCATCGCGACATCAAGCCGTCCAATATCATCTTCGTGCAGGGCCGGCCCAAGCTGGCGGACATCGGCCTCGTCATGTCCTTGCGCGACGCCCGCACCTTCGTGGGCACGGAGGGTTACAT
>JAYVWQ010000083.1:0-4931 GCA_043785945.1 Akkermansia sp. | reverse complement strand
AGGAGACGGTGGTGCCGCTGCCGCACGCGCGCGAGTTCCTGGAATTCTGCCGCGCGCGCGGCTTGCGCACCTTCGTCCTGAGCGCGGTGCTCACGGACTGGTATCACACGCAGGCGGCGGTCACGGGTTTCGCCGGCTACATCGACGTTCCATTTGTGGGCGTGCAGGATAAACGGGAGAAGATTCACGCCATCCTCGCGGAGCAGGGATTGGTGGCGGACGAAACACTCTTCATCGGCGACATGCAGCACGACATCGAGACGGCCAAACACGGCGGCGTTCATTCCTGCGCCGTGCTCACCGGCTACAACAATCTCGCCCAACTGCGCGCGGCCGAGCCGGATTTGATCGTGGAACACTTGGGCGAACTGCGCGGCATCCTCACGCGGCACACGATGGAACTGCACGCGCGCGACGCCAACGGCGTGATCATCCAGACCGCACCCATCGTCACGGTCGGCGCGGCCATTCTGCATCCGCGCACGAACGAGGTGCTGATGTTCCGCACGCACAAATGGTCCGGGATGTGGGGCATCCCCGGCGGCAAGGTGCGCGCCGGCGAGCCGTGCGAGGACGCGCTGCGGCGCGAGTTGCGCGAGGAAACGAACCTCGCTGTGGACGACATCCGCTTTGTGCTGGTGCAGGACTGCATTGGGTCCAAGGAGTTTTATCGCGACGCGCATTTCGTGCTCTTGAACTACACCTGCCGCGCGGTGGAACCGTTCGAGGTCATTCTCAACGAGGAGGCCCAGGAATTTCGCTGGGTGACGCGCGAGGCGGCGTTGCAGATGAATTTGAACCAGCCGACGCGCATTTTGCTGGAGGCCATCAAAGCTTAGTTCCACGCATCAAACTTATGGACACCATCACGATCAACGAATTGGAAGTTTTCTACTGCGTCGGCGTGCCGGACGAGGAGCGCGCGCAGCCGCAACGGCTCTTGCTCACGGTGGAGATGGAGCACGACTTCCGCGCCGCTGCGGTGGAGGACGAGTTGTCCGGCACGATTGATTACTTCGCCGTCACGCAGCGGTTGCTCAAGCTCGGCGACGGGATGCACTGGAAGCTCATTGAGACGCTGGCCGTGGACATCGCCCAGATGATTCTGGACGATTTTGGGCCGCAGCGCGTCACCGTGGAGGTGAAGAAGTTTATCATCCCCGAGGCGCGGCATGTGGCGGTGCGGGTGGTGCGGAACCGGTAATTCCGGGATCGCGGCGAAGGGTGTAATGCCCGGCGCTCCACGGCGGCTACTTGGCCGGCTTCCGTGCCGTCAGGATGATGGCGTTCTTGAAAGCCTTCTCATCGTGGGCATGGCGGGCCACGAACTTCTTCAACTCCGCCGTCGAGGCGGTGAGCAGCGGCGGATCATCTCCCCGTGAAGCGTGCGCGATGGCGGTCGAGTTCGTCTTCAGGTGATCGTCCAGCCACTCCACATCCAGCGCCACCAGCGTCAGGTCGTCATTCGTTTTCAAGAGCTTGGCGAACAGATGCACGGGCAGGAGGTGCGCCTGCATCAACCCGTTGAGTTCGGTGCCCGGTGTTGGATCGAGCGGGGAGAAATCCAGAAAGACATTCGTGCCGATGGACCCGGCGGCGACGTGGAAGGTGGCCTTGTGTCCTTTGTCATCCGTGTGGGTCAGCAAATACCGGCGGCCATCCTCGGTGAAATCCCAGACCTCCTTGTCCTTCTCGTCCCTGGGGACCCACGTCCCGACCACGTCCGGCGCAAACAGGTAGTCGCGTTCGGCGAAGAGCGGATGCAGGGACGGCACGACGCATCCGGCGAGCAGCAGCGCGACGAGTCCAACGAACAGTTTTGTTTTCATGGGCGTGGACCTTATGGGGCCGGTTCGCAGGGCTGTGAATTGAAATTTATCCGCGCGTCATCGGAAGTTCTGATGGGAGTGATTGATGCCAGTTAAGTTGGAAGCTCGGTCGGATGGCTGACGCGGCGTTCCCCCTCACCCCGGCCCTCTCCCGCCGGGAGAGGAGGCCACGGTTTCCGTCGCACGAATTTTTCGAGCGCTCGGATTCGCCAAGGCGCGGGTCACGGCACGAAGAAGCGGAGCGTGCCGTCGAGGGTCTGGCTCTTCTTGATGTTGCTCAGGATGTTGGTCAGGCCGGTGTCGGTCACTTGCTGCACGCTGCCATCACCGAGGAGCAGGTTGCCCGCGTTGAGACCGTGGCAGAGGGCTGGATCCCATTTGGCAGTTTTTCCATAATACGAGGCGCCGGGCGCGGTGTAGCAAACGGTGTTGTCCGGCTGGCCGGTGAACTCGAAACCCGTGAGGCTGCGATCCGCCGCAAGAACATGAAACGGTTTGTTCTCGTCGGCGTCGTTGCCCAGGATGTAGCTCACGTTGCTGACATCGAAAGCGACAAAGTTTTCCGCCGGCTTGCGTCCGGTGTCACTGGGGCAGACCACGACCTTGGGCGTGACGAGTTCATTGGAGGCGAGTTGGAACTGGAAGTTGACCGGGGCATTGCCGGAGCCGTCCGGCTTGCCGCCGTCTTCCGTCTGATCCACCCGCCACGGATACTTGGAGTCGTGGTCGTTGGACCACAGCCGCATGGCCAGGCCGATCTGCTTGAGGTTGCTCACGCACTTGATGCGCTGCGAGCGGGCCTTGGCCTTGGCCAGCGCGGGCAGGAGCAGGCTGGCCAGAATGGCGATGATGGCGATGACCACGAGCAGTTCGATGAGCGTGAAGCCGCGCAGAGCCGAGTGACGGACAGGCCGGGTGTCGTGCCTGCGGATATTCTTGCTGCTCGTGGTCATTGGTTTGGTCAAGTGTGGGATGTTTTTATGGCGTCGAACGACTCACAGCCCGATAAAATTTCGCCCCCCCGCTGAAGGTGTTGGTCCGCACCACCGACAGGCTGTTAAAAGGCTGGCTGGTGCCCGGCAAATCATTCGTGCAGGTCTGGCTGACGCTCGAAGCGGAGCGCAGGTCGTAGTGGAAGCCGCGCAGCGCGGTGTAGCGCACTTCGTATTGAGTGGGACTGACGCGGGCAATGGTGACGGGCGTGTTCGTGACGGAGCCATCCCAGTAGCGCTTGGCCAGCGCCCAGACTGATTTTCCGACCTGCGCCCCGACGCGGCGACCGGCCAGATTGTCGATGGGAGGATGGATGCCGCCCCAGATGCGGGAGATTCCGGCCTCGTCGGCCGCGTCGTAATACGTGGCCCATTGCAACGTGATGGGTACGGAGGGGCCTTGCTCAAAGCCCAGAGTGTAGTTCGAGTAGGTGCCGAAGCCGCCCGGGAAATAAGGAGAACCTGTCAGCCCGGCCAGAACCTCCGCTGCGGAGCGGCTGAACGTGCTGTGGCCTGAGATGTAGCCGGGGAAGGGCGGCGTGACAAAGTTCGTTCGTTGATAAGTGCCCCAGTTGTCGCCATGAATCCACTTCACCCCAGTGTGCTGCGTAATGGGGTTGGAAGGTTGGCCAGGCCACGCGAGCACAGCAATCTTTCCCGCAGTCAATCCAGTGTGGCGTCCGGATGAAATGGAAGATGCCGTGACCAGTTCGATCTGGTTGGTGATGAGCGGAAGACCGTTCGAATTGTAGGAAGGCAGGCCCGGATTGCTGGATTGCCCGAGTCCCGCCAGATAGCGAACCGCGCTCATGGGGCGCCAGGCATCATAGGCGCGCTTGACCCCCCAAGCAGCGCAGGCGGCATCGTGGACGGCGGCATTCAGGGCAAAATACATTTTCACGTCCCATTCCAGATCATCCACGACCGGCCCGGTGCCGCCGATTCGCTTCACGAGCGAGGGATGGTCGGCCACGTAATTGGCCAGAACATTCCAGTGCCCCGGCGGGGTTTCGGAACTGGGACCATCCGCCCAGAACTCAGCCAAAACGCGCGCGTAATCGCCGCGTTTGACCACATTGGGCGCGTAGGGCAGACCGGTGATGGGGTTGTTGGTGTAGCCGTGGCCATCAAAGATGTCGAAGTTGCCGGTCCCATAATTGCCCACGTAATCAAGGCTGTTGTTGCCATGCGCGCGCGGAGAAATGTCGAGCGTCACGCCATCGTCCGGAGTCAGGTGACTGTCCGCCGTGATGCAGGCCACGATTTCCTTCACAAACTCCGCATGGCTGGCCCCGCCAAAATACGGCGGCGGTCCCGGATCGATCCAGGGCTTCGTCGAGTCGGTGCGCGCCAGAGCGAAAGGCCGCACGCCCAGCCACTGCGCGCCAAGATAATTCTGGATGGGACCTTGGGGAAATCCGTTTTGATCCACGGAGTCCACGATTCGCAGCCGCTGCCAGTGATTGATGTCCACCACGGTGTTGTTGAATCCGTCGTCGATGCCCGGACGGTCCGTGGCCAGGGCCGGGTTCGTATAAATGTATCGGAGCGGGTTGCCCGCAGGATAGTCGGGGTAGGCCACGGGCGAATTCGTGAAGGGGTGGGGGATGCCATTGGTCTGCCGGGAACCGTCGTTGCTAAACCACAGCGAGACCGCGTCGAAGACCGAGTTGCCCACGCCCGTCGGGGTCGAGGTGTCACGAGACTGGTCGTTGGGGTTGTAACCCAGAGCGAGCATCAGGTTGGTGTCCACCACAAGGGTGTTGCTGGCCGTTCTGGAGTACGCGTGGCGTTCTGTCATCAGGCGAAATACCGCGAAGCTGATCGCGTTGCTGCGCGCGACGGCAATGTTCGGCGCGGTGTGCTTGCCGCGATAGATGTAGCCCACCGCGTTGCTGTCGTAAGCCGCCCACGCGTCATACATGGCGACGGAGAAGCTGAAGTAGTTGCGGGCCTGGGCGGGCGGATGCGGCGTGTCCGCCCGGATGGCGGCGAGGGCGCGCTCGTTCCAGACGCGCGCGATGCTGTTGGATGCAGCGGCCTGCGCCGCGCCGATTCCGCCCAGCAAAAGCAGCAGCACGGCGAGTTGTTTCATCACCGCGCGAAGCAG
>JAYVWQ010000082.1:0-4156 GCA_043785945.1 Akkermansia sp. | reverse complement strand
AGCCCGCCGATCTTTTCGCCTTTCTTGAACTGCGCCGTCTTCTTGAAGGCTTCGAGTCCCAGCAGCAAGCCGCCGTAGTCGGCGATATTTTCGCCGAGGCTGGCGTGGCCGTTGATGTGCAGGCCGGGCAATGGCTCGTAGGCGTCGAACTGTTGCACCATGACTGCGGCGCGGTTGGTAAATTGCGCGGCGTCCCCTGCGGTCCACCACTCGGAAAGATTGCCCCGCGGATCGAACTGCCTTCCTTCGTCGTCGAAGCCATGCGTGATCTCGTGGCCGATGGTGGACGCGCCGGCGTAACCGTAAACCACCGCATCATCGACCTCGGCATCGCGCCGGCCCGGAATGGAGAAGATGGCGGCGGGCAAAACAATCTCGTTGTTCTCCGGCCGGTAGTAGGCGTTGTAGGTCTGCGGCGTCATGGTCCACTCGGTGCGGTCCACTGGCTTGCCGAATTTCGAGATCATGTCGTTGAAGCGCCAGCGCGCCGCGTTCATCATGTTCTCGCAATAGGAGTTCGTAGAAATGACGAGCGCGGAATAATCCTTCCACTTGTCGGGGTAACCTACCTTCGCGGTCATGCCCTTCAGCTTGCGCTGGGCTTTGGCCTTGGTCGCAGCGCTCATCCAGTCGAGCCGGTTGATGCGCTCGCGATAGGCGTCGCGAATGGCTTCCACGAGGCGGGTGTAGCGTTTCTTGCTCGCGGCGGGAAAATACTCCTTCACGAAAAGCTTCCCGAGCACCATGCCCATCGCGCTCTCCTCTGCGTCCAAAACTTCCTTCCAGCGCGGACGCGGCTCCTTCTGACCGGACAACACGCGATGATAAAACCCGAACTGCTCGTCATCGAAGGCCTTGCTCAAGGACTCCGCGTATCCGGCCACGAGATGATAGCGGAGATAATCCTGGAGCACCGGGACCGAGGTGGATTGAAGCAGCTTCTCCAGCGCGCTGAAATATTCCGGCTGACCCACGATGACGTAGGACGGGCGCAGCTTCCACGCGGCGAGGCGTTCCTTCCAAATGATCGAAGGCGTGTGCTTCTGCGTCACGTCCGCCAGCGACATCTTGTGGTAGTTCCGTTCCGGGTCGCGCAGGTCTTCGAGTTTGCGCGAAGCGCGGGCCAGTTCGGTCTCGAAGCCCATGATGTTCGTAGCCGCGCTCTTGGCCGAGGCCACGTCCCGGCCGAGCAACTGCAACATGCGCGCGAGGTGCTGCACGTATTCCTCCCGGATGTGGGAGATGCTGGCGTTGGTATTGAAATAAAAATCGCGCTCGGGAAGACCCAGCCCGTCCTGGGAGAGATGCACCGCCATCGTGTCGCTATCCTTCTCGTCCTGCCCGACCGACACGCCCAGGAACGTCGTGACGCCCAGCGGCCCCAGCGAAAACGCGACATCAAGCATGTCCTGCGCGCTCCGGGCCTGATCGATGCGGGCCAACTCGGCCTGCAACGGAGCGATGCCGAGACGATCCGCCTTGGCGACATCCATCGCCGTGGTCCAAAAGTCCGCAATCTTTCTCTGCTCGCTGCTCATGCGACCCGTCGTGGCTGCGGCCTGCTCGTTAATCTGGCGCAGGTTGGCGTAGAGTTCCTCGCGCACCACGTTCCCGATGCCCCAGGCGGATTCAGAGGATGGAATGGGATGACTCCGCAGCCAGGTCGCGTTCGCGTAAGAAAAGAAATCCACGCCCGGATCCACGCCGACATCCATGTTCGCCCGCAGAAAATCCTCCCGGGGCGCAGCCGCACCGGCGGCGAGCGCAGCCGCGACCGTGCAGAGCAAGGCTGCCAGTACGGTGATCAAGTTGGATCGTTTCATCTTGAAAGCGAAGCCCGACTGCATCCGCCCGTCAATGATTCACGCCTGTCTCACGCTGCACTACTTCCCCGCTGCGGAGTGTTCCCAGATGAAGTTCACGATGGGCGTCGAGTCATCCAGCCCGTGCGGATGATGGCCGACGCCCGGCTTGCGGATGAGGGTGATGCGGCCGCCGAGTTTCGGATAACGCTCCGCGATCAGGCCGGTGTTCTCCTCCCACGGCACCACGTCGTCTGCATCGCCGAAGACATGGAGCAGCGGCACTTTGGCGGCGGCGAGCGGCGCAAGGTTATCGACGGGGTTTTTGGTGTAAGCCTTCGCCTCCGCGTCGGACTTAAAGTCGTGGAGCTTCAGCACCAACTGCCAGTCGCGCTCACTGCGTTTGCCTTTGCCAAATCCGCCCGGCCAGCTCTTGAAGTCGCAGACCGGCGCATCGCCGTAGAGGCACGCGACCTTGTCCGGATTCGCCGCCGCCCAGTTGTAGCAATACAGCCCGCCGCGACTCAGCCCGACTAGCGCGGCTTTTTTTGCGAAGCCATATTTCTCCGTCAGCTCGCGGTAGAAAACATTCCAATGCGCCACCGCCGGCGGTGCGCCGAGCATGTCCGGCACGCTCATGGACACGACATGGAAGCCGCGCCCGAGCAGTGCGATGTCGGGGTTGGGTTTGTGTCCGAAAAATTCTCCATGCCAGACCCACGGCAGACCCGGCGCGTTCGTCTTCGGCGTCACGACGAGCACGAGCTGGCCATCCACCGTGAAGTCGTAGCGGTCGAAGCCATTCCAGACGGACTTCTTGCCGGGGAACGGTGGCGGTACTTTGGCCAGCGCGCGAATTTGCGTTTCGAGTCCCGCCGCTTTGGCCTGAGCTTCGGCCAATGGCAAACCTTGGGCCATGCCCGGACGTTGGTGGCCTGTGTCGGTGAGCCAGGCATCTCTCAGCATGTGTTGTCGTTGCTGCACCAGTTTCAAAACCTGCGCGCCGTTCGGATATGAGGAAATCATCTCCGTCGCACTGGGCACGTCCGCCAATTCTTTCGCACCGAGGTGCAGCAGGATTTGCTTGGCCATGATCCAATGGCCGAGATCGCCGGGATGTACGCCGTCGCCCGCGAGGAAGAACTTCGGATCGGCCACGCGCCGCTCGACGAGCACGCGGTTCATCGGGCCATGCAAATCCACCACGTCCCAGCCCGCCGTCCGCTGCGCCAGCATCCAGTCGGCGTAACGGTCCAGCGTGTTCCCGTAGCCCGGCCCCTTGCCCTTCGCTTCGTCGAACAGCGGCGGGGTGACGTGGATGATCTTCGCGCCCGCCGCGCTGGTTTTATCGCGCAGTTGCACCAGTCCATTGCTGAAGGCCGCAAATCGTTTTTCATCGAACGGCAGGTAGATGCCGTCATTCATGCCGTAGCACGCGATGACTGTGTCGGGCTTCGTCTTGGCCAGCACGCGCGCGAGGCGTTCGTGCAAATCGGGCCGGGGAAATTTCCCGCCCGCGTGGCCGTCCTCGGAAAGTCCCGACACCGTTTCGCTCGGCAGGCCGAGGTTGAGAAATTCAATCCCGCGATCCGGGAAGCGCGTGGCGAAGTAGGCGGCGACGGCATCGACGTATTGCGCCGAGTGCGTGATGCTGTCGCCAAGGATGAGCACGCGTTGCGCGCCCGGCAGCATCGTCTCCGCGCCGCGTGCCAGGCTGATGGACAAAAGGGATGCGAGCACGACCGCGCACAGTTGGAGAAACGGCTTCATGGCCGGAAGCGTAGCGACGAAGATTTCAAGCTCCAAGCCGGAACAATGCGGGAAGAGAGATCTCTCGCGAAAGCCGCGAAGGAGGGGGCCGGAAATTCTACGTCCCGACTGGCCTCTATTTCCTATGCGGCTTTCGCGAGACTCAGTGCTGATTTGGCAGTTGGTTCCCGGCGCTCCACTTGCCAACATGCGCGCATGACTGGACGAATTCTGCCCGTACTCCTGTGCGCCACGTTTCTGCTCGCGGGTTGCCGGCACTCACGCCTCGAATCCGAAAAGTCCGGTGCGGCCGCGTGGCCGACCGCCGTCGAGGCGACGTTGCAGGCGGCGGGCACGAACTCCGTCCAACTCACCACCGCACTGCGCCAGACGAAGGGCTTCGAGCATGTGGCGATGGAGTTCCTCGTCGCGAATATGTCGGAGTCGGATGCGCGCAGCCTGTCCGCGAACTTCCTGCTGGAGCACGTCCGCCTTTCCTGCGCCGCGATGAAGGCCGCGCCGTGGACCGCGCAGGTGCCGCTGGAAATTCTCCTGAACGATGTGCTGCCCTACGCCTCGGTGAACGAGACGCGCGAAGCGTGGCA
>JAYVWQ010000081.1:0-6215 GCA_043785945.1 Akkermansia sp. | reverse complement strand
AGCGCACCCCGGATGTTGCCGAGCAGGAGGAACAGCACGACGACCACCAGCACTGCGCCTTCAAACAGATTTTTCTCCACCGTCCTGATGGTGCGATCCACCAACTCGCTGCGGTCATTGACGGCGTGAATCGTCACGCCGGGTGGGAGCTTCTCTTGAATCTCCTTGAGCTTGTCCGCCACGGCGCGTGAGACGAGCCGCGAGTTTCCGCCGGCCGTCATGATGGCTGCGCCGAGTAACGCCTCCTCGCCACCCTCGGTGCTCGCGCCGGTGCGATAGCCCGAGCCGATGGCGACTTCCGCCACGTCGCCGACGAGGATCGCCTTCACGGCGCTGCCGAACTTGAGCGGCAGTTGCATGATTTCCTCTGTGGTCGTCACGCGGCTGTTGGCGCGCAGCGTGACTTGTTCGCCGCCGATTTCCACGAGACCGCCGCCCGCGTTCCGCGTGTTCTCGGAAAGTTTTGCGGCGAGTTCCGTCAACGTCAGGCCCACGCTGCGGAGCCGTGCCGGGTCGGGCTGGATGACAAACACCTTGTCGTAGCCGCCGCTGACGTTGACTTCAGCCACGCCATGCGTCTGCCGGAGCTGCGGCTTGATTTGGTAATCGTGGATGACCTTGAGCTGCATCAACTGCTCGCGGCGTGTGGGCGGTTTGTTTGTCGCGTCGGCGCTGTAGTCCACCACGTAGTAAAAGATTTCACCGAGGCCGGTGGCGATGGGCGCGAGCTTGGGCGTGAGTCCCGGCGGCAAATCTTCGGCAGCCTGCTGAAGCCGTTCGGTGACGAGTTGCCGGGCGCGGTAGAGGTCCGTGCCGTCCTCGAAAATCATCGTGACCTGCGACAGCCCGGCCTTGGAGAGCGAGCGGAACTCGACCATGCCGGGGATGCCGCTCATCACGCTTTCGATGGGGAACGTGACCTGCTTTTCGATTTCCTCCGGCGCGAGCGCGGAGATGGCGGTGTTGATCTGCACCTGCGGATTGGTGATGTCCGGCACGGCATCGAGTGGCAGGCGCAGCGCGGCCCAGACGCCAACGCCGAGGAGCACGAGAGTCGCTAGCAAAACGAACACACGCTGGCGCAGGGAAAATTCAAGAAGTCGGTTCACCATAGATAAAGTGGGGTAAGTTCATGGCGCGAGTGTCTTGGGTAATTTCAACAGCCGCAGCGCGTTGGCGATTACAACCAACGTGGCTCCGGTGTCGGCGAGGATGGCGAGCCACAAGCTGGTGTGACCCAGCAGCGCGAGGACGAGAAAGACGGCTTTTACTCCGAGCGCGAAAATAATGTTGGCTTTGATGATCCGGATGGTGCGTCGGCCAAGCAGAATGGCCTCAGCGACTTTGCTCAAATCATCCTGCATCAGCGCGATGTCTGCGGTTTCAATCGCCGTGTCCGTTCCCACGCCGCCCATGGCGATGCCGATGCTGGCTGCGGCCATCGCAGGCGCGTCATTGACGCCGTCACCGATCATGCCGACGTGCTTGTGTTGCGCGAGCAGTTCGCGGACGCGCTCAATCTTTTGGTCGGGCAACAAGTCACCTTTGGCTTCGTCAATGCAAACTTGTTTGGCGATTGCGTCCACCGTCTTTTGATTGTCCCCGCTCAACATGATGACTTTCTCCACCCCTGCGGCGTGAAGGGCTTTGATTGCTTCGATGGCGTTGGAACGAATCGTGTCGCCGACCGCGAGAATGCCAAGCACTTCGCCTTTGCATCCTTCGTGGGGTTTGTGGCCGACGATCACGACCGACATCGCCTGCGATTCGGTTTCGTGAAGTTGCTTTTCCAGTTCTTCCGAGCAGACGGCGGATTCGTGCGCGAAGCGGTGGTTGCCGACGAAGAATAAATGTCCGTCAATTTGAGCCTCTGCGCCTCGCCCGGTTTTGGACTGATAGTTTTCACTGCGCGGGAATTGAATTTTCTTTTCCTCGGCATACTTCACGACGGCTTGGGCCAGCGGATGTTCCGAGTGTGTGTCAATCGCAGCGGCCACGCGCAGGATTTCTTCTTCCGATTTCCCGTTCCACGGAATCACTTTCTGAACGCGAGGTTTGCCTTCGGTGATCGTGCCGGTCTTGTCCACGGCGAGCGCTTTCAGTTTTCCGATTTCTTCAAGGAACACTCCGCCTTTGATCAGTACACCGAGCCGCGCCATTGCGGTCAGTCCCGACACAATTGAAACCGGCGTGGAAATAACCAGCGCACACGGACAGGCAATGACGAGCAGCACCAACGCGCGATACGTCCACTCCATCCATGCACCGTGAAAAAGCAACGGGCCGGACAGCAGGACCAGAATCGCGACGACGAAAACCGTCGGGGTGTAAATTTTTGCGAACCGATCAACGAACCGTTGCGAGGGCGCTTTCTGCCCCTGCGCCTCACCGACGAGCTTGATGATTTTGGCCAGCGTGGTGTCGGTCGAGGCCCTGGTGACTTTCACTTCCAGCGAGCCTTCGCCGTTGATGGTTCCCGCGAACACACCGTCGCCCGGCTTCTTTTCCACCGGCATGGATTCGCCAGTGATGGGCGCTTGGTTGAGGGCGGATTCGCCGGAAAGGACGATGCCATCCAGCGGCACGCGCGCACCCGATTTGATGATCAGGGTTTCATCCACTTTGACTACTTCAACCCGCACTTCCTGAATCTGGTCGCCGCGCTTTACCAGCGCGGTGTCCGGCGTGAGTTCTAGCAGCGATTGAATCGCCCGGCGAGCGCGACCGACGCTGAATCCTTCCAGCAGTTCCGACAACGCGAACAGAAAGACGACCGCAGCGGCTTCCGTCCATTCGCCGATGCACGCCGCGCCGATCACTGCGACGCTCATCAGCACGTTCATATCGAGAGAGAGGTGGCGCAGAGAGCGGATCGCCTTCGGAAAAATAGACCAGCCTCCGACAATTATCGCGACGACGGCAGCAGCGGCTTTTCCGTACGGCGCGAAAAGATTCTGCCACTGGAGCAGGAGAGAAATGCCCGCGAAGACGCCGGAAACGCTCACCAGCACGACACGAAGTTTGTTAAACTCGCCGCTGTGTTCATCCTCTGTACCGTTTTCATCCGATGCCAGCGAAGCCATCAACCCGGCCGTGCCAATGGCCTGGATTAATTGTTCCGGCGTGACGCGCTGGTCGTGAGCAATGGTCGCCGTCCTGGCCATGAGGTTCACGTTGATCTCGCCCACGCCGGCCATTGGTTTCAGCACGCGTTCAATCGCGGCGATTTCATCGGGACAATCCATTCCGGCCACGCGCAGCAACGTCTGCGGCCCGGAGAGCGCGGCAGGCGGCGCGGCGACCGGAGTTGGAGAGGCGCAGCAGTCGGTCGTGCAGGCAGTGGATGTTTTGGCGGGCTGGCTCATAATGCAATCAGTGCGTGCAGCCAGCGCCCCCCTTGATGGCGCGAAGTTCAACCATCCAGAGCGCGGTCACGCCATTGGTGACAACCTGATCGCCCGCGAGCAATCCGTCCGTGATCTCCACCAACCCGTCCGCTGCCGTGCCCGTCTTGACCGCCGTGCGGGTGTAGGCGCTGCCGTTGCCGGCAAAGACAAACGCACCTTCCACCGTGCGCAATACCGCCGTCTGCGGAACGGCCATGACGGCTGCTCCGCTCGGCAGGCTGAGGCTGGCCGTCACAAAATCTCCGGGCTTCAGCAGGGCCGTCGCGTTCGACACCCCGACGACGATCTCCGATTCGCCTGGCGTCAGCGTCGGCTGCACGGCCAGCACGACGCCCAGGAGCGGCGCGTCCGTGCCGTGCCACAGTTGCGCAGCCTGTCCAGTTCGCACCGCCGACGCGGCATCCGTGGACAGCACACCGGAGCCATGCACATCGCAGCCCGAGTGGTCCTGCGGATTCACGGACGGATGATGCTTCTCGCCGAACACCTGCACCGTGAAACGGAGTTCCTTGGGCAGTTTCCGTTCAGCCACGTCGGCCACTTCCACGCCGAGAATTTTCCGCGTCTCATCGGTGAGGCTGACACCCTGGCCCGCCTTGAACGACGCGCCCGTCGGCATCTCTTCCTCGTGCGCCTGAGCGGAACTTTCCTTTTTACCGCAGCCCGTGAGCAGAGCGATGACGGGCACCAGCAGTAGCGTGAGTTTTTTCACTTCGCTTCCTCCTGCTTCCGTTCACCGACCTTCACTGCGTTGAAGTCGAGCCCCGTGAGCCGTTGGATTTCCTGTCCAGCTTCGAGCGCCTCGCGTTTGGTATCAAGCAGCGCCTCGACGGCTTCGAGGTATTGTTTTTGCAACTCCACATAGGTCGCGATGGGTACCGCGCCGAGCCGGTAGTGTCGGTCGGCTAGTTCGGCCGCGCTGCGAAATTCCTCCACCGACTCAGGACGCCACGTCGCCATTTCACCGAGCTTGGTCTGATACGTCAGCGCCTTCTCGACGACGCGCCGCTCAATGTCACGCTGTGTGACGAGCAGCGAAGCCTCGGCCTGCTTCTGTCGCGCCGTGGCTGTCTCTATGCCGCTCTTGTTCTTGTTCCACAGCGGCAGCGGCATCGAGATACCGATGCCAATTTGCTGTTCGCGGTCGCCAGCCCGCTCCTGTGAGAAGTAAGGCCCGACAGTGAACGCCGGATACTTCTCCCTCTGCGCCAGCGACACCTTGAAGCCCTGCTGTTCCAACTCCACGCGGCGCATCTGCAACTCGAAGTTGTTTGTCTGCGCCGCGCCGAGCAGCGCGGCCATTTCCGGCGCGGCACTGAATGCCAGACGCGCCGACTGCATCATCATGGGCTGCGTCCACGGCACGCCACGCAGTTGATTGAGTTCGAGCATCGCCGACTGCATTGCCAGCGCGGCCTCGCTCGACTTGCGTTTAAGCGTGAGTTCCGTGGCCTCGATGATGCGCGTCTCAAGCAGCGGCGTGAGTCCCGCCGGGTCGCGTTGCACGAGCATTTCGCGCAATTGCTGGAATCGGTCGGCCACTTCCCGCGCCGCCGCCGCCTTCTCCTGCGCCGCGAATAAGTTGTAAGCCAGCGTGCGGGTGCGCGTTGCCAGCGCCGCCTTGAACTGCGCGAAGCCGAGTTCGGCGAGTTGAATCTGGTGATTGGCAATCGCTTTCCTGAGCGCGATGCGTCCAGGCCACTCGATGGTCTGATGCACGCTCACCGACCAAGCGACGCCTTCGCCGGACAGTCCACCGCCGCGCACGCTCTTTTGTCCGAGCGTCGTGGTCGCTTCGGGATTGGCCCACGCTGCCGCCGTGCGGCGTTCTCCTTTCGTGGCGGCAATTTCATCGCGGTAGAAGTTTAGTTCGGGGTTTTTCTCCAATGTCTCGGCCACGAGCGCATCGAGTGCCAGGAAGAGATTGGTGGAGACGTTGGTCGGAACCGACTCCTCCCCCCGCGCGGACGGTGCGATGAGGCTTACGGCGAGCGCCGCCACAGCGAATTGGCGACACCAAGGGCTTGATTGCTTCATAAATTCCAAACGGTCAGGACACGGACACGGCAGATGACGGCACGGCGAGACTTCCAGGCACGACGAAGCGCCTGATGAATGGGAGAAAAGCCCTCAGCGGAAGCGAGGACTATTTATGAAGCGAACGAAGGAGCGCGGACAGGAAGGGCCGTGCGAAGTGAAAACTGCCAGGAAGTTGTTAGATCCGGTGGCGCGGATGTGACAATGCCAAGGCTGACCTCGGGAGGAAGCGATGGCTGCAGAACTCCGAACACTTCCGCTGGAATAATCGCGAACACGACGATGGGAATGAGGTCCTGCTGGCGCGGCGATTGATACTGAGCCGACTCGACCGCGCAGCAGCCATCATCCTGGCAGGGGTCGCCGCTACTTGAAGGCAGCTGCGTGTCGCAAGCACAGCGGAGGAATTCCAAGCCGGGAATGGACTCTAGTATGCAGTGAGAGGTCAGCGGCACCCAGGCGAGTGCCAGCAGAGCCACGATCACTGTTCTAAGTGTCCGCACGAAGAACAGATGCCTCAGCTCGAGGACTTGTTCAACACAAACCTTCCCGGCGACGGGGTGGGGGGTGTGATTAAAAGCAGGTGAGAATGAATTCTCGCAGATTTGGTGAGATGCGGCGGGGATGGCGTGCGGTGGCACGCGGCCCCCCCTGTCTTCTGTAGCGTCGTCCGTATCGGACGATCCGGCGGGGATGGGCCGATACGGCCCACACTACAGAACTGCAGTCCGGCTTCTGTAGTGTCGTCCGTATCGGACGATCGGGGCGGGG
>JAYVWQ010000080.1:0-3522 GCA_043785945.1 Akkermansia sp. | reverse complement strand
CGGACAGGATCGCGGCTGGCTCGATCAAGTGGCGCTCGGCACGAACCCGCCGCCCGTCGTCGTCACCAATCCGCCCCCCGTGGTCCTCGTCACGAATCCTCCGGGTCTGCTCGTTCAACCCGTGAGCCGGACTGTGGATGAATTCCAAAATGCGGGTTTCATCGTGGCGGCGAATGGCACCGCGCCGTTGAGTTACCGTTGGTTCTTCCAAGGCACCAATGCGATGAGCAACAGCGCCCGAACCAACGGCGCCACGACGGAACAGTTGACCCTCCTCAATGTGTCGCCCGCGCAGGATGGCTTCTACTCCGTGATCGTGAGCAACGCCGCCGGTGCGGTGACGAGCAGCGTGGCGCGGCTCACCGTGCATCACATCCTCACCCTCGCCGAGTCCATCGACCAGCCGACTTGGTCCGTGATGACGGACGGCACCGCCCTGTGGGAAGGCCACCCCGTGGTGACGCATGACGGCCTGCACGCGGCGCGCAGCGGCCTGATCAGCGACGGCGAAACCTCCACTCTGCAAACCGTGGTGGACGGTCCCGGACTGCTGCGCTTCTGGTGGCGCGTCTCCTCGGAGACCAACGCCGACGTGCTGGTCTTCATGGTCAACAGCCATCCCGAGGCGTTCATTTCCGGCGAGCCGCAGTGGCAGCAATTCTCCTTCCCGCTGGCGGCTGGCCCGCAGTTGCTGGAGTGGGCTTACTACAAGAACGGTTCGCTGGCCGTGGGCGATGATCGCGGCTGGGTCGATCAAGTCACCTTCACGCCCGTCGGCGCGCTGCTCGCCGCGCCCAAGAGCGCCGCCACCGGTGCGATGCATCCGCGCCTCTCCATCGTGGATGGCACGGTGCAACTTGTTTGGACAGCCCGCACGCGCCGCACTTACGAAGTCTATTACAAAGACGACCTCGCGGACGCGGAGTGGACGCGCCTCGACAGCGAGGTGCAGGCGAAATGGTCGGGCAACGCAAACAAAACCGAAGCGGACACCTACACCGCCACGGTCGAGGATTTGCCCGGCGCACGGACCCGTTTTTACCGGGTGCTGGAATTCTAAATCATGAAGTTGTTGCAGAAATTGGGACGGAGTTGGAGGCAGACCATCGTTCTCCTCTCCATAATCTTGCTGGCTCAAGACGGCTTCGGCGCGCAGCGCATCGTGCGCACGCCAGACCTGACCCTCATGCCAGGCCAAACCAACCGCCTGTTCATCGTGCTGGAAAGCCTGGGCGACGAATCCGCCGTGGGCTTCAGTCTCGCCTTCAACACCAACCTGCTCCGGTTCGTGGGCGTGGCCCTCGGCGTTGATTCCACCAACGCCAACGCCTCGCCCCCCTATTTGAACCTCGACGATCTTCCGACGTTCGGTCGCGTGGGCATGGCGCTCGGTCTCGATTTATCTGCCGGCGTGACTTACCCGGAGGGCACGAACGTGATTTTTGAAGTCCTGTTCACCCCCGTGGCGGGCGTCACTTCCGGCACCTCGGCCATCACGTTCACCAACCAGCCCATCGACGCCGGGCTGTCCGACGCGGGTGCCGGTGATCTGCCCGCCACGTTCATCGGAGGGAGTGTCTTCATCCAGCCGCCCTGCTCTTATGTGCTGAACACCAACGCTGCATCGTTCACAGCCAATGGCGGTTCCAATTTTGTGAATCTCAACGCCGGTCTTGGCTGTGCGTGGACGGTGTCGAACACCAATTCATGGATCGTCCTCGCCCCAACCAACGGCAGCGGCGGCGCGACCGTCGGCTATTCCATCTCGGCCAATCCCGAACTCAGCGCGCGCACGGGCACGGTCGTGATCGCCGGGCAGAATTTCACCGTCGGGCAGCAAGGCATCGTTTGCACTTACCTGCTCGCGCCGACGGGAGGCACGCACAGTTCCGCCATGGAAACCAATTCCCTGAGCGTCACCACGACCAATCCCTGCCCGTGGTCGGTCAGCAACACCAATCCTTGGATCAGCATTCTTTCCGGGGCCAGCGGCACGGGCGATGGAACGGTGACTTACTCGGTAGCGGAAAATCCTTCCGTGTCACCGCGCACCGGCACGCTCGTTATCGGCGGGCAGAGTTTCAGCGTGACGCAACAGGCCGTGGTTTGCACTTACACGCTCTCGCCCGCGAGCCGCACCCACCTCGCCGCTGCCGCGACCAACATCGTGACCATCACCACGAGCAATCCCTGCCCGTGGTCCGTCAGCAACACCAATGCTTGGATCATCATTCTCGCCGGCAGCAACGGGACGGGCGGCGGCATGCTGACTTATGCGTTGAGCGACAATGTCTCACTCACCCAGCGCATCGGCGCGCTCTTCATCGCCGGAGAAACATTCACGGTCACGCAGCAGGCCGTGGTTTGCAGCTACGCCCTCACGCCGACTGGGCGCACCCACAACGCGAGCAGTTCCACCAACACCATCGCCGTGTCCGCCGCCCCGCCCTGCCCGTGGTTGGTCAGCAACACCAACCTGTGGGTCACGATTCTTTCCGGCAGCAACGGCGCGGGCAACGGCACCGTGACTTATGCGCTGGCCGCGAATCCCATTTCGCTCGACCGCACCGGCACGCTGCTCATTGCGGATCAAAGTTTTGCCCTCACACAGCAGGGGCTGGCTTGCACCTACTCCATCGCGCCGACCAAGCGCTCCCACGGCTTCGGCACCGCCTCGAACTTCTTCACCGTCACCGCCAGCAACGGCTGCCTGTGGACGGTGGTGAACACGAACCCTTGGATCAGCCTCGTGGGCGGCGGCAGCGGCAACGGCACCAATACGGTGGGCTACACGGTGGAAGCGAATCCCGGCGACAAGCGCATCGGCTTTCTCACCGTGCCGGGGGCGAGCATCATCATCACGCAGGCCGCGACGACCTGCACCTACGTCATCACGCCCACCAACCTGACGCGCACCGCTGCGGGCGGCCTGGGCACGGTGAGTGTGATGTCCGGCGCGGGTTGTGTGTGGACCGTCGCGACGACCAACGCGTGGATCACGATCACTTCGAGCACCAACGGATCGGGCAACGGGAGTTTCACTTGTTCCATCGCGCCGAACTGGTTCGCGCTGGCCCGCACCGGGTCGGTCACGGTCGCGGGACAAACGCTGCCGGTCACGCAGTCGGGCTACGCGGGCGGCTTCGCGTTTCGTTCGCTCAATGTCAGCCTGCTCGGCGAAGTTTCGTTGAGCGTCACCGGCGGGCCGGCTGGGGTCTGGGAACTTCAGAAATCCACCGACCTCACCAACTGGTCCAAGCTCGCCGACCTCACCAACTCCACGGGCCGCGTGGATTACTTCCATCCCGCCACGGGCGACACCAACCGCTTCTTCCGCGCCGTCCGGCCTTAGAGCCTGTCTGCATAACCCAAGGCCGGGCGCGGAGCGCGGGCGTCTCGCCCGCGTGTTGCCCTGTCCGGCATGGCGCGGCGGGCGGACGAGACGTCCGCGCTCCGGGTTTTCAGACAGGCTCTTAATGCGGGGCGGGCGGCTTCACGCCCTGGCGCGCGGCTCTCCAGAGC
>JAYVWQ010000079.1:0-7860 GCA_043785945.1 Akkermansia sp. | reverse complement strand
GACGACAACGTGTTCGCGGGCAACATCTTCGAGGCGAACAACGGCCCGCTCACGCTGATTGATGGGAAGCGCAACCGCTTTGAGAGCAATGCCATTCCGCGCGAAATTTTCGTGCGCGCGCAAGGCTCGCCGGATGTTCTCACCTCCGTCATCGCGCGCAATCAGGAGTCGTTCTCCGTGCTTCTGGACGCCTTCAGCACGGCTGTCTTTGAAAACACCACCGGGCGGATTTTCGATCCCGAGGAAACCGGACTCCCCACCACGGCCACGCCGGGCAGTTCCACGCTCACGCTCGACACCGCGCAGATCTCAAGATCCTCTTTCGTGCAGACGCGCAACCTCCAGGTCACCACCGACGCGGGCACCGCCGCCGTCACCGTCACCGTGTGGAACGTGGCTGGCTCCCTGAGCAAACGCTGGCTTACGCTGGCCAGCGCGGCCACGCACCGCATCACCTACAAGGTCGGCGACCTCACCCCCGGCCTGCGCTACCGGGTGTTGCGCAACGGAGTAGAGACCACTTACACGGCGGACTCCAAGGGCACGATCACGTTTTCGGACGCGGCCGTGACGACCTCCGTGACTGATTTTCAAGTGACGCTCTAAGCAAAATATCTCGCTGACTCATGATGAACCGCGTCCCGACTGAAAAGTTACCAAAGCGTGACAGAACCCGCCCCAGCGCGGCGCTGGCCGTGGCCTGGTTGCTGGCCGCGCTGCTGACCGGCCCAAGCCAGGCGGCGCAAGTGCTCATCTCGACTCCCGCCGAGTTGACGGTCGCGGTCGCCAGCGCGCAACCAGGCGACACGATCCTGATGCGCGATGGCGACTGGCATGATGCCGACCTTCTCTTCTCCGCCGCCGGCACCGCCGCGCAGCCCATTACCCTGCGCGCGCAAACCCTCGGGCGCGTCACGCTGACGGGTCAGTCCCGCCTGCGTCTTGCGGGAACTTTCCTCGTCGTCGATGGTCTCACCTTCACCAACGGCTACCGCACCAGCGGGGATGTCATCGCCTTTCAGGACAGCACGCTTTCCGTCGCCAGCCATTCCCGCCTGACCAACTGCGCCATCGTGGACTACAATCCGCCCAGCCTGGCCAGCGACACCAAATGGGTGTCGCTCTACGGCGTGAGCAACCGGGTGGAAGGCTGTTACTTCAAGGGCAAGGCCAACGTCGGAGCCACGCTCGTCGTCTGGGTCAGCGAACTCCCGGACGCGCCCAATCATCATCGCATTGCGCGCAATTACTTTGGCCCGCGCCCGATGCTGACGGCGGCTTCCAATGGCGGCGAGACCATCCGCATCGGCCTGGCCGAGGTGTCCTTCAATCTGTCGCGCACCCTCGTGGAGGAAAACTTTTTCGAGCGCTGCAATGGCGACGTGGAAATCATCTCCAGCAAGTCGCGGGGAAACATCTTCCGTCGCAACACCTTCTTCGAGTGCGAAGGCGCGCTCACCCTGCGTCACGGCAATGGCAGCGTGGTGGAGCAAAATTATTTCTTCGGAAATCACAAGCCGCAGACCGGCGGCGTGCGCGTCGTCGGC
Organism: Akkermansia sp.; assembly: GCA_043785945.1. Classification (GTDB taxonomy): domain Bacteria; phylum Verrucomicrobiota; class Verrucomicrobiia; order Limisphaerales; family SIBH01; genus JANNGC01. Next base: position 6,313 of record JAYVWQ010000079.1, on the reverse strand, counting down.
GAGGATCACCGGGTCATCAACAACTACTTCGCCGACCTCGCTGGGACCGCGTCTCGTTCGCCGCTGGCTCTCATGCAGGGTCTCGTGGACAGCCCGTTGAACGGCTATTTTCAGGTCAAGCGCGCCACGGTCGCTTTCAACACCTTCGTCAACTGCACCAACTCGCTGCTCCTCGGCCTCGTCGGCACGCTCTCCGGCACGACCAACGTCACCACGCTACCGCCGGTGGACTGCATCATCGCGAACAACCTCGTGCTCCAACGAGCGGGCAAGATCGTCGATCAGCGCATCACGCCGGTGAACTTATTGTGGGAGGCGAATATTCTCTTCGGCACCACGCTCGGCATCACGACGAACAGCGGCACGCTGCGCGTCGATCCGCAACTCGCGTTCGCCGACGGTCTCTGGCGTCCCGGCACCAACAGCCCGGCGCTGGGCGCGGCGCAAGGGAGCTACGCTTTTGTGACGGAAGATTTTGAAGGCCAGGCCCGGTTGGCGACGAAGGACATCGGCTGCGATCAAGTTTCGCTCGCCGCCATCCTTTACCCGCCGCTCACCGCCACGAACGTTGGCCCCTTCTGGATGCGCGAGCGCGGCACTTTTCTCATCTGGTCCGCCCCGGCGGGCATCGCTTACGGCACGCCCTTGGGCGCGGCGCAATTGAACGCCCTGGCCAACGCGGCCGGCACCTTCGCTTACGACCCGCCGGCGGGCACCATTCTGGAGACGGGTTCCAACCAAACCCTCACCGTGGTGTTCACGCCCAGCGACGCGGTGAACTTCACCGCCGTGACCCAGAGCGTCACCATCAGCGTGTCGCAGGCGACACCGCTGATCACATGGGCTGCACCGGCCCCGATCATTTACGGCACGGCGCTGGGCGCGTCGCAACTCAATGTGAACGTCAGCGCCTCCGGCTCGTTCGAGTTCCTTCCGCCTGCGGGCACGGTGCTGAACGTCGGCTCCAACCAGGCGCTCACGGTGAATTTCACGCCCGAGGACACGAACAACTTCCGGCCCGCCCGCCGCACGGTTTTCATCCACGTGATGCAGGCCACACCGGCGCTCACCTGGGCCGCGCCCGCCGCCATTGAACAGGGCGTTGCGCTGAACGGCGCGCAACTTAACGCCACCGCCGAAGTGCCGGGAATCTTTGTCTATGATCCTCCGTCGGGCACCATGCTCGCCGCAGGACCGGCGCAACCGCTCTCCGTCACTTTCACACCCGAGGACACGACGAACTACCACAGCGCCACGCGCACCGTTCAGATCAACGTGACCATTGGCGGCAAGACCGTGCCGACCGTCCTCTGGCCGAGGCCCGCCCCGATTCTTTCCGGCAGCCCGCTCGGCGGCCGGCAACTCAACGCGACCGCGAGCGTCCCCGGCAGCTTTGCCTACACGCCGTCCGCTGGCACCGTGCTGCCCCTCGGCCACGATCAAATCCTCTCCGTCACCTTCACGCCCAGCAACAGCGTCGCCTACGCCTCCCGCACGAACCGGGTGCTCATCGACGTGGCGAATCTATCCAGCAACGCCCTCGTGCGCGTGGCCTACCTGGTGCCGACCAACCGGACGGCCCAAGGTCACGCCGTCGCCTCGTTGCGCCAGCTCGTGCTGCTCCACCAGAAATGGTTCTCCGATCAGATGGAGCGCAACGGATTCGGCCACAAAACTTTCACCTGCGAAACCGAGCCGGACGGGGTGACGCCGGTCATCCATGTGCTGCCGGTGGCGGCCACGGACAGCCAGTTGCGCAGCGACATCTACGGCGCGCGCGTCCTCGAGGCGGTGCAGGCCGCCGGACTGCCGGTGGGTGCGCCAGGACAAGTGTGGTGGTTGCTGCCCGAGACGCATCGTGAACAGGCCGATGGAACGATCAGTGGCGGATTCGAGCTGGGCCATTTCGCACCCGGGCCTTCGGCCGCCACGGTGGACAGCGGCTGGGTTTTGAGCGGCGGCGATCATCTGGCACTCTACCCGGCGACGTATCACACCAACGCGGCGCTCTACGAGGGTCAGATCATCCCCGACCTCGGTCCCTTCCCGCTGGTGCAGAACTTGTCCTTCCCGTGGTTCGAGGGCACCAGTCTGAGCGGCGTCAGTTCGTCGGCGCTCGGGGCGGGCCTGCAAAGTCTGGGCGCGGCCTTCGGACTCGAGGCGGATTTCCGCAACGACGAAAACTTCAACGGCAACCTGATGGGCTTTGGCTTTCGCGGTCTGCGCGGCGTGATTTATCCAAAGTTGTATCCGTACAACTTCTGCGGTCTCTCCTACGCCTCGGCCCTCGCGCTGGACGTCAATCCCTTCTTCAACCCGAACCGGCTGATCACGGACACGAACCGCCCGACCGTCACCATCACCACTTCGGGCCAGCGCACGCCGGTCAACGGGCTGCTGCAAATCGCCTTCCAGTCCACCGACAACAAGGCGTTGCACGCCGCGCTGCTGACTTGGGAAACGGATGCGGGCTTCGTCCTCGCAGATGAACGGAAGCTGGCCGGCACCAATGTCAGCACCACTTTCGCCCTGCCGTATTTTTATGCGGAACAGACGAACCGCTACACCGTCACCGTGTTTGACCAGCAGGGAAACCGCAGTGCCGCCACCACCACCATCTACCCGCGCGCCACGCTCAACCGCTCGCCCCAGCCGTTTCTAACCGCCCTGCCCATGGTCGCGGGACTGGGGCAGGACATCGTGTTCGACGCCTCGTCCACCTTCGATCCGGAGCACGGCGTGAACCTGTTGGAATTTGAATGGGACTTCGACGGCGACGGCATCTATGACACGGAGCCGTCCACGGACCTGGTCGTCACGAACAATTATTACACGCTGGGCAGCCGCCTCGTGCGCGTGCGCGTGACCGACCCCGCCGGAGCGACGGCAGTGGCCACGCCCGTGGCGGTCAGCATCACGACGTGTCTCACCACGCTCTCGCCGCTGACGCGCTTCCACGGATTCGCCGGTAGCACCGGCGTCATCGAAGTGACGGTCGGGCCGAAGTGCCACTGGGACGTGCTCAACACGAACGACTGGATCGTGCTCGACAGCGGCGCGACCGGCATCGGCAGCGGTGACGTGATTTACCATGTCCTGCCCAACCCCGCCTTCGCCGAACGCGGCGGTTATTTGCAGATCGGCGACGACGTGTTTCTGGTGCGCCAGCACGAGGTGGATTGTTCGTATTCCGTTTCGCCGACGGGCCGCTTCCACGGCTTCGGCCCGGGCAACAACACCTTCAAGGTCACGGCCAAGGCGGGCTGCGCGTGGGCCGTGGTGAACACGAACTCGTGGATCACCATCACCGGCGGCAGCAGCGGCGTCGCCACCGGCACGGTGAGCTATGCGCTGGCGGAAAACCGCGTGACCGGACGACGCACCGGCCTCATCCGAGTGGCGGACGAAATTTTCACGGTCAATCAGTGGGGCACGAACTGCGAGGCCGCCTTGAGCACGGCCGGCCGGACTCACAGCGAGCTTTCTGAAACCGGGGCTGTCTCCATCACCACGGCCAGCGGTTGCACTTGGAGCGCGGTCAACACCAACGCCTGGATCACCATCACCACCCTGGACCACGGCACGAACAGCGGCAGCTTTGGCTATCTCGTCGCGGCCAATCCGAGTCTTGCTCCGCGCAGCGGCGTCATCACCGTGGGCAGCCAGTCTTTCACCGTCACGCAGTCGGCCTGCACCTACAGCATCTCGCCTTCGAGCCGCGTCCATACGTACCTCGCCACGACCGGCACGGTCAGCGTGACCGCCGGCAGCATCTGCGCGTGGACGGTGAGCAACACGAATGACTGGCTCACCATCACCGTCCGCGCCGCCGGGGGCACCGGCAGCGCCCCGGTCAAATACGCGCTCACCCGAAACCTCACCAGCGAGGCGCGCTCGGCGACCTTCACCGTGGCGGATCATGAGTTCACCGTTGCGCAGTCGGGCAAGGCGTGTCTCTTCACGCTCGCCACGGACGAGGCCAGCCATGGGGAAGGCGGCGGACTCGGCGAGGCGCAGGTGCGGGCCGAACCCGGCTGCTCCTGGCAGGTGGTCAACCACGTTTCGTGGATCACGATCCTTTCCGGCGCGGGCGGCAGCGGCACGGGCCGCGTGACTTATCTCGTCAGCCCGAACGACGGCCCGGGGCGCAGCGCCACGCTCACCATCGCGGAGCAGGATTTCAGCGTGTCGCAGGCCAGCGCCGTCCGGCTGATTAAGGCCGGCGAACTGACCGTCGCGAGCAGTCAGACCAACTGCCTGGCCGTTACCATCGCGGCGCACGGCGGCGAGAACCGCCTCTCCTTCAGCCTGTGCTTCGACACGAACCTGCTGGCCTTTGCCTCGGCCCAATTGCAGTCGAACACGGTGGCCGGGGCCACGCTCACAGTCAGCAACACGCCAGCGGCAGCGGGTCGCGTCGGGTTCACCATCGCGTTGCCGCCGGGGGCCACGCTGACACCGGGCGCGGAACCCGTGGTGCGCGTTTGCTTCCGTGGCCTCGTCATCAATGGCCGCGCTGACACCACGCTCTCCATGTGCGATGCGCCGGTGCCGCGCCGCCTCACCGACACCCTCGGCCGCGCCGTGCCCGCCAGCTTCAGCGACAGCGTCGCGCATCTCATCGGGCTGTGCTCCCTCGCCGAGTCGCTCGACAACGCGCAATTGATCTGGGCGGCCAGCCCGCTGCCGTGGCGTTGCCAGACCAGCTTCACCCACGATGGCGAAGATGCGGCGGTCAGCGGCGTCACGCCCGACAGCGGAGAATCACTTTTGGAAACGACGGTCAACGGGCCGGGCGCGCTGAGTTTCTGGTGGAAGGTTTCTTCGGAAGTGGACAGCGACCGGCTGCGCTTCTACCTCGACGGCACCGAGCAGCTTCGCATCTCCGGCGAGGTCGATTGGGAATGGCGCACCTTCAATCTCACCGCCGGCTCCCATGCTTTGCGCTGGCGTTACTCGAAGAACAGCAGCGGCGCGGGCGGCCTGGATCGCGGCTGGATCGATCAGATTGTTTTCGAGCCGACGCCGCCCGCCATTACGGGCCAGCCCGCCAGCCAGCTCGTGGATGAAGGCGTCACCGCCCTCTTCAACGTCGCCGTCTCGGGCCAGCCGCCCTTCTCCTATCAATGGCTCTTCAACGGCCTGGCCCTCGCCGACGCCGGAACGATTCGCGGGACGCGCACGGCCACACTGAGTTTGTCCAACGTGCCCCCCGCGCAGGCCGGCGCTTACTCCGTCATCGTCGGCAACTCGGGGGGCAACCTCGTCAGCGACGCCGCGAACCTGATCGTCACGCCCGCCGGGCCGCTGCCCGAGGCGCTGGACGCGGCGAACCTCGCGTGGCTCACCACCGGCTCGCCCGCGTGGTTCGGCCAGTCGTCGATCACCATCGACGGGGTGGATGCCGCGCGCAGCGGAGCCATCACCCATGGTCAGACCACGACCTTCGAGACGACGGTGAACGGGCCGGGCACGGTGAGTTTCTGGTGGAAGGTGTCGTGCGAGACGAACAACGACCGCGTGACGTTTTTCGTCAACAGCTCCGAGCAGGCGCGGCTCTCCGGCGAAGTGGAATGGCAGCCACGCACCTTCACGCTCGGCTCGGGCGCGCAAAACCTGCGCTGGTCCTATTCGAAGAACAGTTCCATCTCCACCGGCGCGGATCGCGCGTGGGTGGATCGGGTGGAGTTTGCGCCCGCGTCCGTCGTCATCACCGCGCAGCCCGTGGATCAGATTGTCGATCCTGGCGCAACCGCTTCTTTTGCTGTGACGGCGAGCGGCGCATCTCCGCTGATTTACCAGTGGCAGCAGGACGGGACGAACCTGATCGAAAGCGCCACGGTGCGCGGCCCGACCAATGCCACGCTCACGCTCTCGAATATGACGGCGGCGCGGGCCGGAAATTATTCCGTGCTCGTGGCCAACCCGGCCGGGGTGGTCGCCAGCTCCAACGCCCTGCTGATCGTGAACCAACTCGTGCCCCTCGCTGACGCGCTCGATGCGCCCGCGTTCCTCTGGACGACGAATGGCACGCCGCCGTGGGTCGGCCAGACCTCCGTGACGCATGACGGCGCCGACGCCGCGCGCAGCGGGCGCAGCGGCGACAGCCAGACGACCTCGTTCCAGACCACGGTGACGGGTCCGGGCACGGTGAGCTTCTGGTGGAAGGTTTCCTCGGAGCCAGGCAATGACCGGCTGCGCTGCTACGCCAACGGCTCCGAGCTGGAAAATATTTCCGGCGAAGTGGACTGGACATGGCGTTCGTTCGTCCTCGGCTCCGGCAGTCAAATCATCGAGTGGCGCTACGTGAAGA
>JAYVWQ010000078.1:0-33690 GCA_043785945.1 Akkermansia sp. | reverse complement strand
GAGACGGTCGCGGCCAAAAATGGCTTCGGCGCGGGCGCGTCCGCCTTGGAACGTGAACGGCGGGTGGGTGAAAATGCTGGGGTCGAGCACCACGTATTTCGCTTCGGACACGGTGGCGGAAACTACATTGCGCAACAGGCTCAAGAGCCGGGCCTGATCGGGATTGATGCTGCTGGAATTTTCCGCCACCCAAACATTGAAGGCGCGTTCGACCCGCTGCTGGCGCGTGGGCAGTTCATACAAACCAAGCGCGGCCCGGATGAAATCGGACAGTGAACCGGACGGTTGCTCGAAGGCTTTCCGCAGCGCGGATTCCTCGAACCAGAATTGCGGCGCGTTGAGCTTGTGCGCGAGTTCTTCCCATTCGCTTTCCGTCAGGGGTTCGCCCGCCATGATTTTGCGGACGGCGGGATCGGTGTCGCGCAATTCCTGAATCTGCTTGAACCAGTTATCTTGATACGTCTTGCGGTCAATCGCCATGCCCTCCGGGCCGACGTGAATGAGTTCGCGGCGGCGCATCTCATCCGCCTTCTCGCCGAGCGGGATGACGGTGAACTCGCGGGGCGGGGGCGTCGGGCCGGGCGGCGGTGGTGGCGTTGGTCCGGGGCCGGGTTCTGGCCCTGGCCCCGGCCCGCCGGGCGGTGGGCGTCGTCCGATTTGCTTGGGCTGGTGGTATTGCGCGCCGGGGTCGTTGAACCGGGAATGATTGCCGACGAAATCGTAAATCAGGAACGAGGTCTTGCCGATGCGCGGACAGAGGCGGCTGCCGCGCCCGCGCATCTGCGCGTATTTGATGGCCGAAGTCGTGGGCCGGAGCATGACCAGATTCTCAATCTCTTTGTGGTCATAGCCGGTGTCGAGCATGTCCACGGAAATGGCGATGATGGGCAGCGGGTCGAACTTGAAACGGTCAATGATGGGCTTGGGATTCCCGTTGTTCGAGTAGCAGGTGATTTTCTGCGCAAAGCTCTGGCGGACTTCGGCGGGCGAACGGTTCGTCTGCTGCGCGATGCGCAGGCAGGCGGCATCCGGGAGAAGTTGGTTGAACAGGCGTTCCAATATCACGGCCTGTCTCTCGCCCACGGCGAACACGATGGTCTTGCGCGGGTGCGGCTGCGGGCGTTCCTCCTCGACTCGGAAGTATTCGTCAATGATGAGCTTGAGCCGGTCCTCGCTCTCGGCGGTGCGTCCCCAATCGGAGAAGCCGATTTCTTCCTCCTCCCATTCCGTGCCCTCGAAAGTCAGCACTGATTCAGCGGAGTAGATTTTGTAGTCGGCGAGGAACTTTTCCCGGATGCCCTCACGAATCGTGTAGGCGAAGGTGGGGCGGCCTTCCTGCGCGGCGCTGTCCCAGCAATCAAAGAACATGTAGGTGCTGCGGATGAGCTGGCGTTCGTGTTCGCTCACCCAATGCAACTCGCCGGGATTCGGCGTGGCGGTCAGGCCGATATGGATGGCGTCGAAATGCGCAAGCGTGGCGCGGTGAGTGTTGTAGATGGAACGATGGCACTCATCGGTGACGACGAGATCAAAGTAGGCGTGCCCGAAGCCGTCCGGCCCAAGCTGCCCCGCAATCGTGTCGAGCGTGCCGACAACGATTTGTCCCTCTAGGCTGCGTTTGCCGCCGTAGAGAATCGTGGTCGGGTAGTCGCGCAGATAATCGTCGAAGGTTTCCTTGGCCTGCTTCGCCAGTTCAATGCGGTCGGCGAGAAACAGGACGCGCGAGACGGCGGCGGCTTGAAACCATCGCTTCATCAGCATGGCGATGGTGAGCGTCTTTCCGGTGCCGGTGGCTTTCTCGAACAGCATCCGCCGACGGCCTGTGATGAGCGCATTGTCGGCGGCATTGAGGCAACCCAGTTGGTAAGGACGTGCTTCCACGTCTTCGCCCTTGAAGCGGAAGTGCGTCGGCAGGGGAATGACGCGAAGAGATTGGGCAATGTCGCCCTGCCGGTGCTGCCGGAGATTGGCACGGCGCTCCAGGTCGGCTTGCGTGGGAAAGCCGAGGATGGGCCGGGCGTCCCCGTTTTCGTAATCCCAGAAGTAATGCTCGCGCCCGTTGCTCAGGATGATGAACGGAGCGCCGAGGCCAATGGCGTAATCTTTGGTCTGCGTCTTCGCGGAATAGGGATCAGTGGAGAATCGCTTCGTCTCGACGACACACAGGGGCCGGGTGCGGGAACTTTTCAGGAGGTAATCCGCGCGTCCGTCCGCTGCGGCTTCTTCTGTGGAGACGACAGACTTGTTTTCAATGTCCCAATCCGCCTCGCGCAAGAGGCGGTCAACTACCATTCTGGCATCGGCTTCCGTGGGCATGAATCTTTGAACTGTGTTTTATCTGACGCCCCGAGCCTACTGAATTCGTTCCGCACCGTAAGCAATTTGTTCGTCGGTCGCCGCTGCCCCACGATGCTGTGAACCGCGCGCCCGGATGTTTCAAGTTCGCGTGCGGTCAGCGCCGGCCACGGGGCAGGCGGGGAGCGTTGGCGGCTTGGTCAATGGTCACGCCTTTGACCTTCAACATGGACTGGGCGAGCAAGCGCGCCCCATCGTCCGGCACTTTCGGCGGGAGAATTTGGGCAAAACGACCGGACATCTGATCCATGCCGGGAACATCGGATTCACCAAAGCCGAAGAATGTTCCGTTGTCGCTGCGGATGATGGGCAGGAATTTTTGTTTCTGTCCGTCGCGCGATTCGCCCATGAGCACCACCAGCTCGCGCCGGTCGAACGCCTCGGACGGCGCTTCGTTCATGTCGAATTTCTCTCCCGGCTTGGCGAACTTGGCCCAGGCTTCCAGCGTCATCACGCTCGCCGTCGCCGCGTGGGCGATGCACATGAGGCGCGCGGTCGTGGCGAAGTCATCCTTTGCGCTGTCATCGGCCAGATTCTCCGGGACGAACAGGACCGGGCCATCCGCGCCAATCAGGAACAGTGTCGGCGGCACGCGGCCCAAGTTGCGCATGGAATGATTCGCGTAATGTTCGGCCTGCGCGAGCAGGTCATCGAGCGTTTGCAGTTGCCGGGGCATTTCCACTGCCGACAGGGTGCCGGAAAAAAAGTCCTTTTGCTAAAAATTTTCCGCACGCGAATCCATCGAGTGAACTCACCCCGCCACCGAAACCGCCTCCCCCCCCTCCTGCCGCATCGCGCTCCGTTTTCCATTTCGATTTCCGTCCGCCGCCGTCCCGCCCGTTTCGTCCAGACGTTTAGAGGCTGCGGCACGGTGTTTCAGTCGGTTTGACTGCGGAATTGATGTCGTCCCTTTCGCCGGTAAATCCTCCGGGAAGTGTCACAGTTCAGCTTGAACGCTCGCGGAAGCCTATAAAGATTTACTGAGCTTTTGGCTGGGAACCCACTGCGCCGAATGACAGGGGACCGGAGGCCAATTGTTCCGGTTCCCATCCATAATCAAATCCTGCGTCCACTGTGGCCTTCTTGGCTGCGTTGAAAGCGCCGAATGAGTCCTCGAACACATAAAACCCAATGTATTCCCGGTTGGCCGCGAGCCGGTTCAGCCAGTTCTTCCAATCATTGCTCCGTACATCGAGGCCAGCTTCCGGCAGGGGCCGAACAGTCACGCCATTTCCATTCTTGGTGAATTCAACGTGTGCCGTGTTTCTTGCTCTGGACGTGGTATGCACCGGATAGACCTTGCCGTATTGGATAATCACGTTCACGACCGACTTGCCGGTGAAATGTTCTTTCGGCAAACGCAGCTTTTGCACGGACGCGCTCTGCAATGCGGCGGCCTGCTTTGCCAAATCACTGGCCCGCGCGGTGAGTCGGCGCGTGTTGATCTCCGCCGTGGACAACTGGTTGCTCAAATCAGTGCGCGTGGCAATGGCTTTCGTCATTTCCTCGCGCAACTGCGCCATACGCGCGGCGGCATCCCGAGCGGCGAGCGGCTGGCTTGCATTTGCAGCCTCGGCGTCGCGCGCCGAGGCTTCGAGCATGGATCGCAGCGCCTTTTTTTCCGCTACGGCTTCCAAACGCTTCTTGGTGTCAGAGTCGCCCGCATCGGTGACGAGGTTGGCGTTCGCCGCGCGGCTTTCCTTCAAAGTCAGTTCACCCTCGCTGATTCTCCGACGCATCATTTCCTCGGAATCGACGGTAGCGCGTCCACTGCGCTCCTGCTTGGAAAGCAACGTCACCAGCACCGCGAGCATGATGATGCCACCGAACGTGTTGCACATCGTGTCGAGCAGCAGGTCGAGGCTGTCGCCCCGTGATTGGCGGCGAAAGCTCATGCGAGTCCCAAGGATTTTAGAAGACGCCGCCACCATGAAGCAGGGGCAGAGGGGACGGCGGGCGCAGCAACAGCCGGCGGCTTGCTCGCCGGCACAGTCGCCGGTTCAGCCGTCGCAGATTTGATGGGTGTTGCAGGTGAAGAATCTCCGACCGACATCGTTCCGGGACCAACCGGCGGACGAACGGGTGTTGTGGTATCGGGGTCTGCCTCAATCGGCGGCGGCTTGGAGAAATGCACTTCTTGCTTTTCTTCAACGGCGTCGAACCCGATGTCGATTTGCTGCGCGCGGGCGAGGTCAGACAACTGCTCAAAAAGCCGGATGCCGGACGGGCGCACGAAGAACACGATGTACTGATTGTCCTTGTTCACGACCGCGAGGAAACGGCGAAAGTCCGCAGACGCCCCGCCGCTCGCCCATCTCAGTTGTTTGTCCGGTTGGTCGAAACGCTCCGCAATTACTTCGCTGCCACTGATCGTCACGAGCAACGGTTCTTTTGTTGTGCTGCGGTCATCAGGAAGCACCCACATTCCAGATCGCGCACGGCTTTTGAGCACGATGTTCTCGGCGCGCTTCACTTCGGATTCTGCGCGGTCCATTTTGCGCCGTGCATCGGCGACCAGTGCGGCCAGTTTTGTGTTTTCCTTGTTCAGCGCGTCGATGTCGGCGCTGAAAGCCGCCAATCCCAGACGGGCGTCGCGTTCCGCTTGAGCGGCCCGTTGCGCGGTGGCAACGGCCAGCAAATTCGTAAATTTGCCCTGCATCGCGTCGAGACGCTGTTTCAGGTCACGAATTTCATTCGTGAGTTGTTCGAGTCCCGGTGCGTTGCGCGCTCCGGTGAGCGACTGCCGCAATTGCTGGTTCAACAGTTCCAGTGCCGTTTGTTCTTCCAGCAATTGGGCCAGCCGCATTTCCAATTCGGGTTGAAGCTCGGTGGAACGTGCGCTCGTGGTGCGATCCAAATCAGTCGCGAGGATGAGCGTGATCAGAATCAGGATGCCGCTGACCGCAGTGATAATGTCCTGGAACGCGAAGAAACTGATTCGCGCCCAGTTATTTCTGCGCAGACGGCTCGCCATGAGTCAGCGATTGGTCAGACGAAGTTTCGCCACGACATGCGAATGGCAGTAGTCATTGCACTCATCGAGGAACGCCATCTCACGCCGTTGTTGAAAGGTGATCCAGAGTTGCAGGATCAGCGCGAAGACCAGCGCCACGAGCGTTGTCTCGAAGGCCGTCGCCAGTCCGCCGGTCACGCCTTGCAACGACTGGCGGATGGCCGAGATGTCGCCCGACGTTTGGAGCGTCTGGCCGAACTTCCCGATGGCCATGCTCAAGCCCTGCACGGTGCCGATGAAGCCCAGCACGGGGATGGCCCAGACCAGCCCGTTGACCAGCGTGTAACTCGACGCGACGTGATCCTCATCGTTCTCCGCCTGGGCGCGCAAGATGGAGGACACGTCGTTCACCTGTCCTATGTTCCGCAAGTTCGACAACGCGCGGTCGATGCGGTTGAGCAAAACAAAATGGCGCGGGTGATCCACAATTGCGTGCAGCCGTGAGAGCACCGAATTCGCCGTGGCCTCAGTCAGCACAAACTCCGGTTCCGCCGGCACCGGCGACAGCGCGAGCGACCGTTCCTGAAGCTTCAATTTGTGGTGTTTGATGAAAAGCACGGCCGCACCCCAGAAGAAAAATACAGTCGCCGGAATAACGGTGAACTGGTTGCCAGGCCGAAGGAACATTTCGCCGACGGGCGCGGTGAAAGAAATCGGTTTGAGGACAAAGACCGCGAGCGCGAACGCCGCCACCGTGCCGAGCAGCGCCGCAAGAAACGCGAGCAGATGATTCACGCTCATGTAGCGCCCGCCGCGAAAACCGATGCGGTTCTCGTAATCTTGTTGTGTCCACGCCAACGCAAGTTCAGGGGCGGCGGCGGGCAAAGGTGCTGAGGTGGCGGCAGTGTTCATACGGTTTGGTCGTTGCGTGCTCCGAAGTGAAAACAAATCGCAGCGATGGCGAAGCAGCAACCCAGGAGCAGCGCCCAGTTGCGCGCGATGCCCGCCGTCTCCAACTCCGCGCTCAATTGCGTCGCCATCCATTGATAGCGTTGCTGAAGCTTCTCTTTGTCGCCGATGGTCTGCGAAACTTCCGCAATGGCGTCGCGCACATCACGCGCATCACCAAAGAGCGACGCGAAAAGATTGATGCCCAGGCGGCTCGCCGTCGGCGAATCGACGTAGTTGAATTTCGCGGCGACTTCGCGGGCGCGGGCCGAGAGCGCGGTGAGTTCGGGAATGCGATACGCCTGATACGCGGCAAATACGCCACACACCAGCACCAGGACAAGCGCGATGTTCCGCAGCAAGCGTGGGAGTGACATCGGACTTTTCTTCCCTTGTGGCAGGCCAAGCGCCGCCGCCATCAAATCGTTCTTGCGCTTTTCCTCCGCGAGCACTTCGGACTGATGCCGCGCGGCGCGGTCCTCGGCGGCACGCGCCGCGTGGACATTGGCAACACGCTCGGCTTCTTCCCGTCGCGCCTTTGCCTCTAGTTGTGCGGCTTCACGCAATTCAAGGAAGGCGCGCAGCGTCATCCATGCGCCGTCCACTTGCACTTCATGGAACAGGCCGATCTCATTCGCAGTCAGCCGACGCTCAATCTCCGCCCACAGGAACGGCCCCTCCTCGCGACCACGCCAACTCAATCGCAGCGGGCCGTCGTAACTCGGCTCCGATGAAAAGGGCGGTGGCGGGTTTGGATTCATTTAGTTTTAGGAGCGACCGTGCGGAACACGACGGGCAGCGCGGAATTCATCATCGTGTCGCCAGGCTTCACGCCAGCCTTGACCAGCAGCGCGGCGCGGTCTTCCGCGAATGCGAACAGCGGCGAGCAGGGAAGCGGTGCCGAAATGGATTTCCAACCGGAAGGTGTGCTAACCGCGAGGACGGCTGGTTTGCGCGTGCCAGATTCCCAGCCCCAAATTTCGCCCGTGGTCGTTTCGCCCGCCCGCAATTTGCCGTCCGCGTCCACGTACCCCACGTAGCGGACACCGGCGGCGAGTGTGGCCCGAAAAACTTTGGCCGACGTTTGCGCCTGTTCCCAGTACGAGATGCTGGCGGCTTGCTCGAAAACTTTCTGCAACGGCGTAGCCAGCCTCTGCCCGCGTGTTGGCACGTACCAGTCGCCGCTGCGCACTTCTGACCCGCCCGCGCTCACCAGCCGCTCGCGATCCGCCGCCAATGAAGGAGCGAATGGCACGCCCCAACCTTCCGGCTGCAAGTCCATCAATTCGCACAGCCGTAGGAAAAGGTAGGCCCGGAAAAGAGGCGAGTCCTCGCGCCCCGTCTTGAGTTCATCCAGCTTCTTGAGCAGTGGAAATTGGTAGGTGTCGTTGTGCAGCGCCATCAGTTCCGGCAGCCGGAGTGCGTAGAAGGATTTTGCCTCCGTGCATGGCCCGATCAGCCGAACGTCTTGAAGTTGCTGCTTTGAAGGTAAAACGTAGCGACCATCGAACCACCCGTATTCAGCCATACGAAATTCGCATGAAGTTGTGGCAGCGGTGGGTACAAAAGCCCGTATTTTTCTCCAAATCTGTTCGGTGTTGTTGAGTTTGCCTTCCGTGATCCACGTCACCGAGGACGGCGGCTCCACGGTGAGGCGCAGTGAGTAGCAGTAATGCTCCGGGTTGATCGCGTCTTCGTTTTTCAGTTCGAGCAGTTTCATTTTCTCGGCGGGCATCACGGCCTTCGGCATAAAATCCATCGGGGCGGAGCCGCTGATGTGGTTCCAGAGGCCGACATCATTGCCGCAGAGCAACGAGCGCAACAGCGACTCGTCCGAAAACTCCAGGTCACGCACCGAACCGGCGGCTCGCACTTCTGGCGCGGTGGTAAATTCAGAGCGCGACAGCGCGGCCACGGATGCGTTGAAGTCGGTGGTGTTGCGCGCCCGCGCGACCCCGGACCACGCGGCGTCAAACTTTCCCAACTCACCCGCAAACGCGCTGTGCTTGTCGCGCAGTTCCTTGGACCGTTGCAGCAACTCACTGCGCCAGCGCAACGCTCCGGTGAACGCCTGTTCCTCGTCCGCGAGTTTTGACAACTCCGCTCCCACCGACGCCACGTCCGCGCGTGCGGCAGCGGTGGACAGGGAGAAATTCATCCGCGCCGCGTTTTGCTCGGCTTGCCGCAATGCGCTCTCAAAGCTTTTGTTCAATTCCGTGCTGCGCTCGAACAAATGCCGCGTCCAGGCGGCGCGCCAGGCGTTCAGCTTCGGCTCGCTTTCCGCCCGCAAGTCGGGCGCGAGTTGCGCCAGCAGATTCGTGACATTCGCCAGCCGCTGATGAGTGGCCTTCAATTGCTCCGCCCCGGTCAAGCCCGCGAGGTCGGATGGCAGTTCGCGCGTTGCTCCTTGGAAACTTTCCAGCAGGCCGAGTTCGCGTTTGAGAAAAGTTTCTGTTTCCGCGAGCGCAGCCGGCACGCCGCTCTTGCCCGAGAGTCCACGATCCGTGTCGCGCGTGTGCGCCACGAGTTTTTCCGCCGTTCGTGCCAGCCGTTGCTCGCGTGCCGCTTGAAGTTGGTGAACGAAGTCCTTGCCCTTGAGATGCTGTTGAAACGTCCAAGTTGTGCCCGCGATCAACAGCAATGCGGCTGCCACACCGATGGCGATGTTGCGGACCCGCAGCCGTACCCGCCGCGAAACCTCCGCCTGCACCAGTGCCACGCGTTTGCGATAGCGCGCCGTCAGATCGTCCGGCACCGGACGCGCGAACTGTTCGATGGCTCGCCACTTCTTCTGCAATTCTTCCAAATCGGCCTTCAACTCCGGCAATTCGATTTCCCGCGCGGCGATTTCTTTTTCCTCGCTCAGATCGACGAGGTGGCGCAGTTGCACCAGCAGCGACTTGAAAAGCCGATCCTGCTCATCCTTGTATCGTTCGTTCTCCGCCCAGGCCCACAGTTCCGAGAAGCGTGATTGCGCCGCCGCATCGAGAGAAAAATCCCAATCGCGTTGCAATCCCGCTATGAAATCCAAACGGTCAAGCGCGCTGCGCCAATCGTTGCTCTGCCGGTCCACCGCAATGGCGTCGAGCAACACGTCGCAGCGAATCGCTTGCGCGCTGCGCCAAATCTCGCCCGCCGGACTGTTTTGAAACGCGCTTGATTCGATGTCGCTAACCTCACGCGCAATCTCTACAGGAGAACCGCTGTCGAGCAATTGCCCCAGCGCGGCAAGTCGCTCGTTCAAAACCTTGCGGTCGAGCCGCGCCAGTTCCGAACGCGCATTGTCATCGGCGGTATTGATCCGTCCGATGGTGCGCAAAACGGTCAATGCAGCCTCGTCATCCTTGAGCACCATCGCGCGACGGTAATCACGATACAGGGGATGGTCCGTGTTGATGCCGCGCGCGTAGCACTCGTTCAGCTTGTGGACGGCGCGTTCGTCGAATGTCTCCGCAACCGGAAGTTCGTGCTCACGGCAATACTTTCGCCAAGCCGCTGCTTCGCGAAATTCCAGCGAAGCCAGGAGGTCCATCAAATTCGGCGACGTCTCAGCGAGTTGCAGCGCCTGCATCCCCTCGTTGGAGGAAATCATCGCCTCGCACTGGTTCAAGCGCACGATCACGGCGCGACACGCGGCAACAAAATCTTGCGCCAGCTTCGGGGCCATCGCCGCGTCACCCTGCTCGTGGAGCAGTTCCCCGATCTTCCGCACCAGCCGTTTGGTTTCGAGAAGGTTCATTTGACTTTGAATTGCACAAGCACTTGCCCGTCGGGTTTCCCGTAATGGATTTGGCAAGTTATCTTGGCTGCGGAGAATGATTGTTGCGCTTTCGCACTGTCGATTCTTTCTTTCAGAGTCTGCCGCGCTCCATCAAGCGTTCGCATGGATTGCTGTCCGTTGCCGACGATTTGTTCGAGTGCATCAATGGTGAGGCCACTCAAAGCTGCCTCAGCCAATTCCAAGTCTGGTTTTCGTAAAGAGCGCCATTCCTGCACAATTCGTTGCGCGTCGCTTTTTCGATTGTCGTTTTGAGGATTGCTGAAATTGAAATCGCGCCGCGTCGCTCCGACAGCTTCGATGCAGACAGCCTGAACTTCGTCCCAGATGCCATTCAATGAATCTGCGCTGGTTTTCCCAAGGCCGACCTTGTCGCGAAGCCGAACCATTTTCTCAGTTGCGTCGCGCCAAGACTCGTATGTCGTCAACATTTTGGCTGCATCTCGCCGTCTCGTCTCAAAAGCGGGCTTGTATTCGATTGCGTAGCTGCGTTCGATTTTGTTGCTTTTAACCGTGTCCATGTCGGGGTGATTCCCGTTGAAGAAAAAATGTTCACCTTCAGTCGCGGCAAGGATTTGCGGCCACCCATCCATGAGTTGGAGGTGGGCATTAACGAACGTCAATTCCGCCGGGACGGCGGGATTATTCGGCCACACAAGTAACTGAAAGGACTCCCCGATTGGTGAAGACTTATCGACAAATCGAAGGAGGACTGGACTCTTTAAGACGGTAGCTGACAAAACCACGTCAGTATTGTTCGTCGTCAGATGCAGCGAATTGGTGCTGATTTTGATGTCAATCTTCCGATCTGCTTTGATTTCTTGTTCCTTCTCCTTCGGCAGTAGCGCCCGATCTGGCTTATCGCTGCTTGCCACGGACATTGGCGATCCGTTCGTCGTTCCGACGAAAAAGCGCCGCAGCTTCGCGGCAAGTGCTCCACGAATCGGGATGTCGCTCTTCGCTGTCAACAGCGCAAGAAACACCTTCTCCTTCAAGGCATCTTGCGACTCGGCCACGCGCTCGTTGGCCCCAATGTCGCGTATGGGTTTTGCAGGAGATGTGACAGGTGGTGTTCTCTCATTGGTCTTGTTAGTTTCGTCGCTCCCCTCCAATTGCGAAGCATCGGCACGGTGCCGATTCAAAAAAAGGTCAGGACGTTTCACCACCAAGAATCCAACCACGATGCCAACCAGAGCAAAAACCGCGACAGTTACTAAAAGCATCCGATTTCGGCTTCGCTTCCGTTCGCGTTCTTCCACTTGGAGCCTAAATGTCTCCGCTTCCAACGGATCAGCCGTCCACTCTTTTGCGGCCCTTGCAGTTTGGTGAACGCCCGCCGGTGCGGACGTGGTGCGAGGAGCTTGAAGACCGGGCACTCTCACGGCCGCGTCCACGGAGACTTGCGCCACGCGGCTCATCACGGTGTCACCACGCAGATTGGAAATCTTGACGCAGTAACGATTCATCCCGCGCGCCGGACGGATGCTCAACTCGGCGCTGCTCGCGTCGGCGAGGGGTTCTTCCGCGCCAGTGCGGGAGAGACTGAACCACTGGAAACGATTCGGCGTTGGCAGGCCGCTCACGTCCACGCGCAATGTCACGCTTTCGCCTTCACTTGCGTAAGCGTCTTTCGGCTCCGCGAGAATCTTCGGCGGCTGATAGCCGGAGCGTGCGAACGACGCTTCGCCCACGCTGACGCGGGCCGGACGAAGTTGCAGCAGCGGCTGAACGCGCGCCGAGCCTAGGTTGGTCAACCCTCCGCCATCGCCGCGCACGCAGCGCCAGCGAAACTCCGCCGGGGCATCCTGATTCTGTAAAGCCGTGGTGAAAGTGAACTGCCAGGCGGCGGCACGGAAGTCGCGGGCCTCGCGCGCTTCCAGCAGCGCCAAGGACTCGGCAAACAAATCGAGCACGGCGTCATCCGCCACGCCCTCGACGTTCAACAGGAGACCGGACGTTTCAAGGAGAGCAAAGGCGTTCATCGCATCGCCAGCGAGTCGCGCCCAGGCGCGGGCCGGCGGCTGGCGGCTGGGAATTGCATAGAGGTTGCCCCAGTCATTATCCGATAAAACGCTTGGCTCACCATCCCAGCGAGTCAGCCAGCCGTTCCATTGCCGGAAGATTTCCGGTGGCCTGGCAACGTCAGAAACTTCTTCCGGCGTGAAGATCAGATGGTGCGCGATGAAATTAGTTCGTTGCGTGAAATCGAGTCCGCAATCCTGCACGCGTGAGAGGACAAAATAACGGGTGCCCCGAAGGTCTATGAGACGAAAGGCGCGAATCACCTGCTCACCCGCGCCCATCGCGCCATGATCGAAGTAACTGATCTGCTCCAGTTTCAGCGCCAGCGCCTCACGCAATCCCACACTCATCGCCACCGTGCAAAAGCCGGCCCGGCCTGCCGCCAGTCCGCGCGGTGCGCTGGTGTAGATGAGTTGCTGCGGCATGTCAGGCGACGGTTTCCGTGGCCCGCACGAGGCCCGGCGAAATTTGCGACAACAACCAGAGCGGCGGGACTTCCACTTGCACCGGAGCCAACTGCGCGGGATCGGGCACGTAGGCGTTGCCCGCAATTTTTACAGGCGTGTGACCGAACGCACTGACGGCGAAAAAGACAACATGTTCGCTCAACGCCTCGGCGTTCGCCACGACCGTTGGGCAGGCGGAAACGAGAAATTCCCGGATGCGCCGCGAATTGGTGCGAATGATGTCGAGTGAGAGCGCACCGTTCACGAGCGGATGCGCCAGCGGTCCGCCTTCGAGCAAGTGCAGCCACGCATCGCACTTGCCCACGAGCACGGCGAGCGGTGTTGGGATTTTTTCCCCACTGCGCAAGTTCCGAATCTTTTGAATGCGCGACCGCATTTCCGAAAGAATCACGTCTTGTTGATCGATGGCGGGCTTTTCCATCTGCGGATCATCCGTCCGTCCGATGCACTTGCGAAACTCCGGGCTGTTGAACGGATCAAACAGAAACAGAATACCTGCCGCGCTCGCCACATGCAGCGCACCGGGTTGTTCCGTTACGTCGCGGCCCGGTTGAAAATGCTCGCCAGCGTTGTCGTAAAAAATCAGAGAACACGCCGAGTCGCCGCCGTGATTGCCGCGCAAGGAATAAACAAAAGGTTTGGGCAGCGCGACCATGCGACCGTGACGCGGCAGGCGTTCGTACATCGCGCCTTCGAGTTGCGTCTTGGCAAGACGTGCCTGTTCCGGCGATTGCGCGCTAAAGAGCACGCTTTTCATGTCGTTGAGCGGTGCGTTGCCGGTCGGGTCCGCGTCCTGGCAGGTGACGCCGAAATGCCGGTACAGACTCGCCGGGAATACCTTCGCCATCACGCTGAGGTAATACGACTTGCCCGCGCTCTGATCACCGACCAATGAGATGATGTGATACGGCACATCCAGAAAGCCGGGAGGAAACTTGCGCCGACAATGCGGACAAGCCACGTCGAGGCACGGCAGCCCCATCGCATCAAGCGCCTGGCTGGCGTCGTTGAAGCGCGTGGCGTGGAAGCGTTGTGGTGCGTCCTCCCCCAGCACCGGATCGCCGCGCAGGGAGTCATGCACCGCGACGTGCATCACGTCTCCAGCGTCAAATTTCAACCAGCAGACCGGACAAGTCAGATCGCCTTGATCCGTGCGCGGGGGAGGTGGAGCATGAGCTGGCACCACGAAAGTTTCGGTGTGATCAGAAGCTGATTCGGGAGTCGGCACCAGCGAGGGCGGTTCGGGCGAAGCAGAAGGAACCGTCATAGTCTGGCCGCACGATGGACACTCAACCGCTTGTCCTGCTGCTCGCGGCGAAACCGAAAGATGTTGTGAACAGCCAGGGCATGAGAAGCGAATTTCCATGTTGCTTAGTAGAAAAGGATTTGTGGTGGTAACCACTATCGGAACGGCGGCTAGCAAGCAAAGCCTTTCGGGAATTTCCGTAGAAGTATTGTGCTGCATCCGTGACAACACGACACTCGTTCCAGAATCTGATCGCGGGATTCTAGAACGCAAGAAGGCCAGCGCGGTGGCACTGTGAAGTCGCATCACGGCCACACCACGCCAGCCCGATTGAAGCGCGGTTGCAGGACACCGATCAATTCCTCCTCCCGGTGCCGTGCGGCGGCTTCCGTGGCACACACATCCAATTCGATGCGGCGAACTTGATACAGCAGGCGGATGATGCGACGCGGGAGGCGTTCGGGATTCGCGACCCGGTAGCTGGAGAGGCGCTTGCGCAGATTGCGCGCCTTGCCCACGTAAAGAACGCCTTCGCGCTCGCCGCACATGAGATAGACGCCGGGCGCAGTGGGCAGGGTGCGAAAGAACTCCTCACCCAGTCGTTCGACGAGAGGTCGGGGCGGCGGAAAGAGCCAGAGTTGACCGACAGCCATGTTACTTCTTCCTAGGTTCTCCGGCCCTGATGATCCGCAACGAAAAGCCGCGTCCATTCTCGAATGGCTCGACGGTCGCCGTCACTTCCAGCACCGGATAGCGGACAGTGGCGAGCGCGTGGCTGCGGTAGCTGTCGGCGAACATTTCTGTTTCCACGATGCCCGTGCGGTCGGCGATGGACATGAATTTCATTGGCTCGCCCGTGGCTTGATGATGCGTGCGTTGTTCCACCACCAGGCCGCAAGTTGTGACCGTCTCACCAATGAACTGACCGAGACGATTGACCGGGCAATATGTGTCCCACGCCACATCGGGGAACAGTTCGAGCGGATGGCCGCTGACGGCGAAGCCGAACAATTCCGTTTCTGATTGCAGGCGTTCCAGCCGCGTCGGCTCATTGAGCGGAAGGCCGGGCAGTTGTTCCAAGCCCGGTGGGGGCAGCAGCCATGCCTGGCCCGGCTCGGCGGTGCCCGCGAAAGTCTTCAACAGATGCTGCGCCTGCCAGAACTGCCGCGTGCGTGCGTCTCCGAACTCATCGAAAGCTCCGGCACGGATCATGGCCTCCAGTTCTTCGCCTGTGGGCGCAACGCGGTGAAAAAAATCGCGTAGCGAAGTGAACGCGCCTTCCAACCGCGCGGCGACGAGGCGATCCGTGGTGCGCGTGGTCAATCCCTTCACGCGGGTCAACGGCACGCGGATGGCCGGGCCATGCGGCACGAAGGACGGCCCCGGCTCGTTGACCGACGCCGGCAGGAACTTCAGGCCGAGCCGATGACATTCGAGCACATAGACGAGCGGATGATAAAAGCCTTTGCCGTTGGTCAGCACACCGGCCATGAACTCGGCCGGGTGATAGCGTTTCAGCCACGCGGCCTGATAAGCCTCGACCCCGTAGGCCGTGGAGTGCGCCTTGTTGAAAGCGTAGCCGTTGAAGCCCGTGACCAGTTCCCACACTTCGGCAATCTTCGCCTCGTCGTGTCCGCGCGCTCGGGCGCTCGCATCAAACTCCAAGGCAATCTCGGCGACGACGGCGCGCTTCTGTTTCACCAGCGCCCGGCGCAGGACATCCGCGCGGCCGGCGGGCAGACCGGCGAAGGCTTCGCAGATTTGCAGGATGTGTTCCTCATAGACCACCAGTCCGAAGGTGCTGCGCAAGCACGGCTCCAGCGAGGGGTGCGGATAGTGAACCGGTTCCATGCCCTGATAACGCCGGGTGAAGGAAAGTTTCTTGGACTCATTCGCTGCGCCGGGACGAATGACGGAGACGATGGCAATGATGCCATCGATCTCCCGCACGTTGGTCATGCGGCAGAGGTTGATCATGGCGGGCGACTCGATGTGATGCACGGCGCGCGCGCCGCCGCTGGCGATCATCTCCCACACTTCGGGATCGTCCCAAGGCTCCAAGGTTTCCAAATCGACGATGAGGCCGCGCCGGGCCAGCGCATCCTTCGCGTCGCGCATCGCGGCCAGTCCGCCTTGCGCGAGAATGTCCATCTTCACCAGGCCGATTTCCTCGACGCCATCCATGTCGTAGTGGGTGGTGGCCCGGCGCTTGTTTGAGATGAAGGTCGGGGTGAGTTCGTGCATGGGCTGGCAGGACAGGACCACGCCGCAGGGGTGCATTTTCGGATAACGCGGACGGCCATCCAGCACCGTGGCCATTTCCAGCGCGGTGCGATAAGGCTCTTCACCCACTGGCAGGTCGCGCGTTTCGGGACTGGCCTGCAACAGTTCCACCAGCGCCGCACCGGCCTTGGGCGCGGTTTCATCCGGCACCCAGCCGCCGCCGAAGCCCCAGGGAAAACGCTCGGTGAACTTGCGCACGTCGCGCTCGCCCACACCTAAAACTTTCGCACACTCGGCGAAGGCACTGCGCGCCTGGAACGTCGAGAAGCCCCCGACCACGGCGCATGTCTCCGCGCCGTAGCGGGCGAAGATGAGATCCACCACGTCATCCTTCCGGTCGTGCGGGAAATCAATGTCGATGTCCGGGAGCTTGTGCAGGGCCATCCGTTCCGGGTTGAGGAATCGCTTGAAGTAGAGATCGAAGCGGACGGGGCACACGCCGGAGATGCGCAGGCAGTAGCACACGAGCGAATCCGCCGCCGAGCCGCGCGTGATCCACTCAATGCCTCGCGCGCGGCAGTCCTGCAAGATGCTCCAGACCATGAGGAAGTAGGATTCGTAGCCCACGGCAGCGATGATGTTCAGCTCCTCCTCCACCTGCGGGGCAAACTGCGCGGCCCGCTCGCGGTAGCGCGAACGCAGCCCGTCCATGACGAGGCGGCGCAGGAACGCGCGCGCCGTGGAACCATCGGGCGGATGGAAGTCGGGGAACTGCGGCTTGCCGAAGGGGAAATCGAAGTGGCAACGCTCTGCGATTTCCAAAGTGTGGTGCAGCCATTCGGGATGCGAACCGCACGCGCCCAGCAGTTCCGCCGGGGGACGAAAATGAAAGCGCCCGTCCGCGTGCTTCTCGGGATGCGTCTCACGGAGCAGGGTCAGCGTGCGGATGCTTTGCACGATGTCGTATTTCTGCCGGTCGCCGGGCAGGGCGTAACGCACCGCCGGAGCCGCCACGGCGGGAAAGTCATTGGGCGTCTGGCGCGAGGTGACGAGGCGGTAGAAGCGTTGCGGAAACAGTTCCGCCCAGCCCGCGTCATCGCCCGCTGCGAGCAGTCCATCGGTGCCGCCTTCCAGTTCCGAGCGGCGAAAGGGGCGGCGCTGTTGGTTCGCGACCGAGCTTTCATCGCCATCGTGGGCGCTGCGCTCCGCATGGCGCGAGAGCAGACGGCAGAGTTGGTGATAGCCGCGCGCCGACTCGACGTAGAGCAGCAGGCTGCCGCCCTCCACGGGCAGTTCCACACCGACGATTGGTTTGATCCCGGCCTTCTGCGCGGCCTGCACGAACTCCACCGCGCCATGCAGGTTGCCGGTGTCGGTCAGGGCCACGGCGGGCAAGTGATGTTGCCGCGCCAGTTCCACCAGCGCCGTGGGGGAAAGCACCGAGTCGAGAAACGAATAATGACTGTGCATCCGCAGCGGGGCGAAGGTCGTGACCTTGGCAGGACGAATGATGATGGAGAGGCGGCGCGGCGCAGTCTTCGGCACTTCTTCCAATGCCGCGCGGGGCGGGGTCCGCAGCCGGAAGTCATGGCCGCGCAAAAGGGCGGAGTGACCATGCACCCGGCGCAGTTCATCTATCACCCCGGCGAGTTTGCCCCGCGCCTCCTGTCGTTGCGCCGACACTTCCAACGGCAGTTCACTGCGAAAGCGGCCGTCGTAAAGGTTGGAGAGTTTGAGCGAGACGAGGCGCAGGCTCACGCGCCGCTTCCAAGCCTTGCGCAGCATGGTGTGCAGCCGCGCGTAAATGTCGGTTTCCAGATCGGTCGGTTCCGCCAGGCTCTCGCTCAACTGATCCTCGCCCATGTCGTTGTAGCGCACCCGCACGTTGAGCGTGCGGACGGTGCGCCCCTCGGCGCGCACGTCGGCAAAGAGTTCATCGGCCATGCGGCGCAAGACGGCTTCCGCGTATTCCTCATCGGTGATGTCTGCGCCAAACGTCTCCTGCTTGCTGAACGTCTTCTGCCGCGCCTGTTTGGGCACGAGCAACCGATCATCAAGGCCGTGGGCGAACTGTCGGATGGTCGCGGCCTGACTGCCCAGCACCAGCTCCAGCATGTCCAAGGGAGTCGCAGCGATTTGCTCAATGCGCCCCAGTCCCGCCGCGTTCAGGCGCAGACTGGTTTTCGGCCCCACGCCGGGCAGCCACTTGACCGGCAGGGGACTGAGAAAGGCCCGCTCGCTGCCCGGCCGCACTTCGTAAAACGCGGCCGGCTTGTTGAACTTCGACGCGACCGAGCTGATGAGCTTGTTGGAACCCACCCCTTCACTGACCGTGATTTTCAGCCGTTGCGTGATCGCCTTGCGGATGATTTGCGCAATCACCACCGCGCTCTTCGTCCGGTTGGCCGTCAGGTCGCAGTAGCCTTCATCAATCGAGGTCTGTTCCACGTCGGGCGTGAAGTCCAGGCAGTAGCCGAACATCGTGTCGGAAAACCACTCGTAACGTTCGTAGTCGCCGGACAACACGATGAGCTTGGGGCAGAGCTTGCGCGCCCGCACCGTCGGCATGGGCGTGAACACGCCAAACTTGCGCGCCTCGTAGGAGGCCGAGGCGATAATGCCGCGCGCCGTGCCGCCCACCGCCACGGGCTGGCCGCGCAGCTTCGCATCCGCCGCCTGCTCGCAGGCGGCGAAGAAAGCATCCGCATCGAGGTGGACGATGCTGCGGGGCGGTTTGGAATCCATGCGCGGGCGAAGCTGTCATGCCGGGTGGGACAAGAACGGTCTGACACTCATTCTTTGGCCCGCCGAATGATGGCCTTGAGCAACCCCTGAATGACCAGCTCCTCGGAGGGGAGCAAGTCGGGATATTTGGGATTCTCGGCCCGCAGGAAGGTTTTGCCATTCTTGAGGACGAAGGTTTTCAACGTCACTTCGCCGTCGATGAGCGCGGCCACAATCTGACCGGAGCGCGGCTCCGGCCCGTGTTCGAGCAGGGCAATGTCCCCGTCGCAAATGTGCCGCCCAATCATGGAGTCGCCCGTCACCTGGAGCGCGAAAGCATGGCGGCTGGGTTTGAAGCCGATGGATTCGATGGCGACCGGCACGCACTTGCCCACGACCTGAGAGCGTTCAGCGGGAAAACCGGCGGGAATGGTGCCGAGGAACGGGATTTCCACCACCGTATGCGGTGCCGCCACGAGGTTGGCGGCCAGTCGCAACGAACGCGCCTTGCCCTCGTCCGCGAGGAGCCAGCCCTTGCGAATGATGGCTTGGAGATGGCATTGCGCCGTGTTCTGGCTGGACCAGTGGAATTTTGCCGCCAGCTCACGCTGCGTCGGGGCGGAACGTCCGGCGGCCAGTCTGGAGCGCACGAAATCAAAGACGCGCTGCTGAATTTTGGTCAATTCCTTCATACTGTTCACTTGAACAGTATTTCCCGGAAACGCCTTGTCAACGCTCCAACTGACCTTCCGCCACCATCGCAGCAATGGTGTTCAGCGCGTTGCCCTCCAGCCGGTTGTTCACGAAGATGAGCGTCTTGCGTTTCTTAGCGGCACTCTGCCCCTCACGAATCAATGTTCTCCCGGCCTTGCGGGCTTCGTCGTTCACTTCTTGGGTGCGGTCGTACGGCTGGAAGGTTTTCACCGCGTCCTCGTATTTGCGGCCGGGCTTGAGCAGGAAACGCGCGGCCACGAGAGCGGGATTGGTCACGCTGCCGGCCAGCGCCATCTGTTCGCTCACCGCTGGCATCGCCTCCCAGGAGTTGAAAACGTGCGTCACGCCATGCCGGGCCAGGCACGCGAAGTAATCCGGCACCAGCCAGTTCTTGTTCCGCATCTCAATGGCGTAGGGCCAACCCGGCGGCAGCTTGCCGAGGAACGCATCGAGGTCCGTGAGGAAATCGCGCCCGTGCTCGTAATCCGTGGGCCAGAAGCGAGAGAACTCCAGCATGAGCACCCCGACCTTGCCGCGAATGTCCTCGCACGGCTTGAGGAAGGCGGTGGCGAACAAATCGGCATTGAGGAAGTCCGCGTTCTTCTGTCCGGCCTTCGCGCCGAAGCGGGCAAGGTTCGGAAATTTCTTGGTCGTGATGGTGTCAGTGACCTTGAATCCGAATTGAAAATCATCCGGCACCTGGTCGCTGAGGCCGTGCAGATATTCGCGGCGCGGGAAACTGTAGTAGGCCGCATCCACACACACGGTCTTGAAGACCTCGGCATATTCCGCGAGGCACAGCTTTTCAAACCGGCTCACCGCGAGCTTGCCCCGGTATTGGTAGCGGTCGGAAGTGTAGAGCTGCCCGAGCCAGCCTTCATATTTCCAGGAGGACGTCCCGACGAGGACGCCTGCCGCAGCCAGTTCAGCCATGCGCGCGCGTAATTTTTCACGCTCGAAGCCCATGCGCAAAATTACAAAGACGGGACGAGGATCAGCAAGCCACCGTTCGCGAACGAGGATCGTCCGCAAGTGGAGCAGTAAGCTCACATTGCTCATAAAAAATTTTCGCGGGCCTCAATTCCGCATCGGAACATCAACGACGTGCCGGAGAACGATTCCCTTTTGCGTAAAAATTTTCCGGGAAGCATTTTTTGCGGCGAGAAATTTTTTGGGCTTAAAAATCCGACGACAAGTAGTGGCCAGATCGCACTTTTGTTAAAAATTTCGGACGGCCCGATCCATCGGGTCCATCGCACCAGCCCGGAAAACGCAGCCCCCCCCCCCCGCCTCCCTCGCGACTTGGACGGCCTGCTCAACCTCGATTTTTGTCCGTCGCCATTCTGCCCGTTGGTCCAGATGTTTGGACCTCGGCCTTCAGTCGTCCGAGTTTCAGCGTCGCCAACTTTGCTCCCCGAGTCAGCCATGACACCGGCTCGACGAGTCGCGCGCATCGCTCGGCATTTTTAATCGCGACCGGGATTCGTCCTGTCCTTGATAATTTGTGTCAGTGTAGTGTCACCAAACGCGTAGTTTCGTGCATTTCTATGCACCAAAGCGTGAATTAATGAAAAACAATCGAAGTGTATTGGAGGCAATGTTAATGCGCCTCGGATGCACATTGATGCAAGTTGAAAAAACACCCCGCATGGCTTCGACCCCCTCCGCCGGCACCACTCCACTCCCTCCATTCTCATGGAGTTTGGTTTCCATTGAGTCCTATGTCTCTGCCGCTAACCACTGCCCAACCAAGCTGATTCCGAGCCTCTGCTGCTGTTTTTCAACCGCTCATCTCTCCGCCCCTGCCGGCAGCCTGACCCACATGGACGGGAACCTTCGTCGATAAGGGGAATTTGATTATTCATTTCTACGGCTCCGTCCAGCGCCCGGAAATCTTCGGGCAGGAATTCTTCACTGCCTCCTTCGCGGAGTTCCGGGGCGCGAGAAAACAGCGTGCGGGAAAATCCCCGGTGGCCGGCGGAGTTCCGTGGGTGGAGAGCGTGGTTCGGTCGTGGTGTCCCAGATGCGCAGGGTGGAGAACACATCGAACGTGGTCAGTCGAGTTTCACGCCGCGGGTGAGACGGGCTAAGGCTTGATGATGAGCCGCACAGCGAGAAGGTTCGGGCGAACGGGCATTCCGTGGCACCCGCCCATGCTGACCGCGATCAATCATCCCGGTGCGTGCGGCCTGAAACTCTTGGGCGCCGCGCTGCTGCAATTGTTCCCATGAACACGAAGATGAATGGGACGCTGGCATGATCGTCGAGTTGTGGAGAATGAGATTGTCGCTCCCCCAGTTATTGTGTGCATGGATGACCAGCCTCGTGCTGTTTGCCGGCCAACATGACGCGTCCGCCCAAGCCGCCACCACACCACAATTCTTTGATCAATCCATCCGCCCAGTCTTGAAGGAGTATTGCCTGACTTGCCATTCGACGGAGAAACACAAGGGCGACCTCGACCTCGAACGCTTCTCCTCACTCGATGAAGTGAAGAAGCATCCGAAGATTTGGCAGGGTGTGATCGAGCAAGTCTCGCTGGGCGAAATGCCGCCGTCGGAAAAGCCGCAGCCTGCCGCCGCGCAACGGGAGCAGTTGCTGGCCTGGGTGAATGCCGTGCTCGACGAAATCGCGCTGGCCCGCGCGGGCGACCCCGGCCCGGTCGTGCTGCGGCGGCTCTCAAACGCGGAGTTCAAATACACCGTGCGGGATTTGACGGGCGTGGCGTCGCTCGATCCGGCCAAGGAGTTCCCGGTGGATTCCGCCTCGGGCGAAGGCTTCATGAACGTCGGCAACTCGCTCGTGATGTCGCCGTCGCTGGTCACGAAGTACCTCGACGCCGCGAAGGACATCACGAGCCACGCGATGCTGTTGCCGGATGGAATTCGTTTCTCGCCGAAGAACACCCGGCGCGATTGGACCGAGGAATTGCTGGCCGAGATTCGCGGGACGTATCGCGAGTTCACCGACAAGGGCGGTGGCACGTCGGTGAACTTGCAGGGCATCCGCTTCGACACGAAGGACGGCGGCGTGCTGCCGCTCGACAAGTATCTCGCCGCGCTGCTGGAGGAACGCGCGGCCGGGCGCAAGTCCTCGCCGGCGACGAACGGATTGAGCGCGAAGTATCTTCAGACCTTGCGCGCGACGCTGAACTCCACGCAGCCGAACTTTCTTCTCGACCCCATTCGTGCCCGCTGGCGCTCGGCCAAGCCCGGTGATGCGGCAGCGCTGGCGAAGGACATCGCCCAATGGCAGCACGCGCTGTGGAAGTTCAACTCCGTCGGCCACATCGGAAAAAAGAACGGGCCGGGTGCGTGGATGGAGCCGCTGACGCCGGTTCAGCCGAAGCAGGAAGTGCGGCTGAAACTCCCCGCGTCCTCCGAGGCGAAGGAGTTCACGCTCTATCTCAGCGCGTCGGATGCAGGCGACGGAAACAGGAGCGACTTCGTGGTGTGGGAACAGCCGCGCCTCGTCGCGCCGGGCCAGCCGACGCTGTTGCTCCGCGACGTGCGCGAGGTGAGCCGCGAGCTTTCGGCCCGTCGGGAACGCACCTTGTCCGCCACCGCGAAGTATCTCGCTGCCGCCGTCCGGGCGGAAGCCGGCCAGACGAACGTCAGCGAACTCGCGCGTGAACACGGCGTCGAGACCGACACGCTGGCGGCGTGGCTGGATTACCTCGGCATCAGCGCGACCGGCCCGGCGAAAATCGAAGGACACTTCACGGATATTTATACGAACGGCTCTGGCTTCGCGTTCATCAACGGCTGGGGCAAGAGCGGCACGCCGAATCTCGCGGCGAATTCTTCCGACCAGCCGGTGCGCATCCCCGGCAACATGAAACCGCACAGCGTCGCGGTGCATCCCTCGCCGAAACTCGCGGCGGCGGTCGGCTGGCGCAGCCCGGTTGCGGGTCGCGTGCGCGTGACGGCGACGATTCAGCACGCGCATCCCGAGTGCGGCAACGGCGTGACGTGGTCGCTGGAATTGCGCCACGGCTCGAAGCGTCAGCGCCTCGCCAGCGGTGTGGCCCAAGGCGCGAAAGAAGTGAAGCCCGCGCCCATTGAAAATCTCGCGGTGCAACCCGGCGACGTCGTGTCGCTGCTCATCGGCCCGCGCGACGCGAATCACTCCTGCGATTTGACGGCAGTTGATCTCACGCTGACCAGCCTCGGCGACGGCGGGCGCGAGTGGGATTTGGCGAAGGATGTTTCGCCAAACATCCTCGCCGGGAATCCGCACGCCGACCGGTTCGGCAACGAAGGCGTGTGGCATTTCTACACCGAGCCGGACAAGGGCGCGGCGCTGGGGCCGGTGATTCCACCGGGTTCATTGCTGGCAAAGTGGCAGACGAGTGCCAGTGCCGAAGAGAAGACGAAGCTGGCTGATGAAGCGCAAACCCTGCTGACCAGCGCCGCGCCTGCGAAAAGGGATTCACCCGACGCGGTGTTGCATCGCCAGCTTACCTCGCTCGGCGGGCCGCTCTTTCAAACTGGTAGCAGCCGACGTAAGGAGGCTCCAACTCGAAAAGATCAGAGTCTCGTGACCTCGGCCGCCACGAACGAGGCAAGCCTTGACCCCGCGCAATTCACCGGCGCAAACCTCCACGTTCAAGCACCATCCGTCCTCGAGATTCGCCTGCCCGCCGACCTCGTGGCCGGATACGAATTCATTACCATCGGCAGTCTCGACAAACCCACCGGCGTGGAAGGCAGTGTGCAACTTCAATTGCTGACCAACAAACCCGTGGCGAGTTCCGGCCTGCTCGCCATCGAAGCGAAGACGGCGGATGGCGAAGGCCCGTGGTATTCCAACAACCGCACCACTTCGCACGACGCGCCCATCGTCGTGAACGACGGCAGCGCGGCGCGGCGGCGCATCGAGGCCGCGTTCGATGAGTTCCGAAACATTTTTCCCGCCGCTTTGTGCTACACGAAAATTGTCCCCGTCGATGAGGTCGTCACGCTCACTCTTTTCTATCGCGAAGATGATCACTTCAAACGGCTCATGCTCGACGACGCACAAGCTGCGCGACTCGATCGTCTCTGGGACGAGATGCACTACGTCGCGCAGGACGCGCTCACGCTCGTGGATGTCTTCGAGCAGCTCTGGCAATACGCCACGCAGGATGCCGACCCGAGTGTCTTTGAGCCAATGCGCGAGCCAATCAAGCAGCGCGCTGCTGCGTTCCGCCAGCGTCTCGTGGATACTCAACCTGCCCATCTCGACGCCGTGCTGAAGTTTGCCGATGGCGCGTATCGTCGTCCGCTCGCGGACTCCGAGAAGGGCGAATTGCGCGGCCTCTATCGCAAGTTGCGTGCGGAGGAGATTCCGCACGACCAAGCCATCCGTCTCACGCTCGCGCGGACGCTGGTGGCACCGGCGTTTCTCTATCGCGCCGAGAAGCCGGGACCGGGCGGCAAGCCGGGACCGGTGAACGATTGGGAACTCGCCACGCGCCTGAGTTACTTCCTCTGGTCGTCCGCGCCGGACGCCGAACTCCGCGCCGTCGCCGCGAGTGGCCAGCTCCGTCAACCCGACGTGCTCGCCGCGCAGACGCGCCGCATGTCTCAGGACGCACGCACGCGCCGGCTTGCGACCGAGTTCGCCTGCGCCTGGCTGCACATCTACGACTTCGACGAATTGGGTGAGAAGAGCGAGCGCCACTTCCCGACCTTCACCGCCCTGCGCGGCGCGATGTACGAGGAAACGATTCGCTTCTTCACCGACCTCTTCCAGAACGACGGCTCGGTGCTGAACATCCTCGACGCCGATTACACGTTCCTGAATGCCGACCTCGCGAAGCATTACGGGATGGAAGAGCTGTTTAGTAGCAGCCGACGTAAGGAGGCTCTCACTCGAAACCCGAAACCCGAAACCCGAAACATTCAGAGCCTCGTCACCTCGGCTGCTACCACCAACGACGACGGCTGGCAGCGCGTGGACGGCGTGAAGAGGTATTCGCGCGGCGGCATCCTCGGCCAGGCCACGACGCTGGCGAAACAATCCGGCGCGTCGCGCACCAGCCCGATCCTGCGCGGCAACTGGCTCTGCGAAGTCCTGCTCGGCGAGAAACTGCCGCGCCCGCCCAAGGATGTGCCGCGTCTGCCCGAAGACGAAGCGACTGAGACCTTGACCGTCCGTCAGCTCACCGAGAAGCACACCACCGATCCCAAGTGCTACGGCTGCCATCGCCGCATCGACGCCTACGGCTATTCGCTCGAAGCCTTCGACGCCATCGGCCGCTTGCGCGAGCGCGATCTGGGCGGTCGCCCCATCGACACCCACGCGAAGATCATGGACGGCGCAGAGTTCGACGGCCTCGATGGACTGCGCAAATATCTGCTGACCACGCGCCGCGATGCGTTCCTGAAACAGTTCTGTCGCAAACTGCTCGGCTACTCCCTCGGTCGCGGCGTCCTGCTCTCCGACGGCCCGCTGATCACCGAGATGCGCGCCCAGCTCAAGAAGCACGACTACAGGATCAGCGCCGCGATGGAGACGATTGTCCGCAGCCAGCAGTTCCGCGAGATTCGCGGGAAGGAAATGGCGAGCGAGGAGTGACCAGATTGCTTCTGGCTTGCAGTGCGAAGAATGAGCATTCTTGACAAATAGAGACTATGCCGAAGCCGCTCACAGTCGAACTCGTTTGGAAGGATGCCACCAGTTTCGCGGTGGCATGGAATCCAACTGGCCTCCCATAAATATGAGTTGGGCCGCCGCACAGAAGCGCATGGAAGCCGCTCGCAAACGCGACGAGCGGGCGTCGCTGAAACGGCAGAAGGAACTCGCGCGGATGTTCAAGGATCAGGCGAAGCTCTCCGCGCAAGAGCAGGCGCGTCTGGAGGTTGAGACGTTTGAAAATTCCCTCGAAGTGCTTCTTTCGATTCACAAGGAGGCCAGCCCCAAGTTCGATTGGATGGAACCGCTGTGTGCGCTTCCGCCGCACGCGCCGATGAGTGCGGATTCGACGGCTTACGAACAGGAGCGCGCGGAGTGGTCGAAGATGCGGGCACTGGCCAAACGCGTCCTGGCGGGCGACGAGCAGGCTTACGGTGAGGCGCTCCGGGAGCTTTCGGCCTTCGGCGAATTGTCCACGCTCGGTTCCTCGATTGCCTTCCGCGTTCAACATCCCAAGCTCATCGAATGTGAGTTGATGGTGAATGGCCGCGACGCGATTCCGGCGGAGGTGAAGTCGCTCACGGCGGCGGGCAAGCTCTCGGTGAAGTCCATGCCCAAGGCGCGCTTTCACGAAGTGTATCAGGATTACGTCTGCGGCTGTGTGCTGCGAGCCGCGCGGGAAGTGCTCGCGTTGCTGCCGGTGGATGCCGTCATCGTCACGGCCAAGGTCTCAACCGTGCAAACCAGCACGGGGGCAAACGTGGAAATGCCAATCTTGTCCGTCGCGATTCCGCGCCCGGCGCTGGAGCGGCTGGATTTCTCGCGGCTCGATCCCTCGGACTCGATAGAAAACTTCACCCATCGTGGCGACGTGATGGCTTCACGGAAGTCGGCGGAGTTTGTGGCTGTTGCCCCACTGCAACCGGCAGACATTGCCGGAGAGGATCCAACCCAATGCGGTCTGTCCGATGCGTTGGTTCGTGTGCGCGAACTGCGAGCTGAAATCTCCGCGAAACTGAAGACACAGAAATCAGAGACACAAACGCCACTGGAAACGAATCCGTCAGAATCATGAGCACGCTCTTTTTCATTCTCTTCTGCATCGCAAGCGCGATTGCCGCCGTTCTCTTTTTCCTGAAGCAGAAGGCTGAGAAGGCACTTGCCAGCGAACGTGAGCGCGCCGCTGATGAAATTGCCCGACTCGGTGCAGAAGCGGCAACGGCCACAGCGAATGCACAAAGCACGATTGATCGAAAGACTGCTGAACTGGATGCCGAAGCGCAGCGCATTCGCGAACACTACGAGACTGAATCGCGCAAAATCATCGAAGACATTCACGCTGACTTGGTGAAAGCACGGGCGGAATTGGACCCGCTGCGCGCGCTGGCCGCGCGCCAGCAATCCGAGGCGGAAGTTCGCGCCACGCT
Organism: Akkermansia sp.; assembly: GCA_043785945.1. Taxonomy (GTDB): domain Bacteria; phylum Verrucomicrobiota; class Verrucomicrobiia; order Limisphaerales; family SIBH01; genus JANNGC01. The sequence continues at coordinate 6,215 of JAYVWQ010000078.1, read as the reverse complement.
TTCCAGCGCGCTCACGGAAGCCGCCGCATTGCGCACAGAGGCGCAAGCCTTGATGGAGCAGTCACGGCGGGTGGCCTTGGATGAGCGCAAGCAAGGGCATCAGCGCGCGAAGGAACTTTACGATCAGGCGGACGCGTTGCTGGCGCAGGCGACCCGTGATGCCGGGCGCATCGTCGCCGTCGCCGAAGCGCAGGCGCAGCAAATCGGTGGTGACGCCTACACGGCGCTACGCGACAAGCAGATGCTTGAGCAAGCCGTGAAGGCGATTCACAACGTCATCGAGGGCTATGGCGACCGCTACATCATTCCGACTCACAGCCTGCTCGACGAACTGGCGTCCGACTTCGGGCACACGGCAGCGGGCGAGGCATTGCGCGCGGCGCGGGAGCAATCCCGGCGCATGGTTGCGGAGAGGTTGGCGGCAGAGTGCGATTACGCCGAAGCCAACCGGCGTGAAACCGCCATCCGCTTCGTGACCGATGCGTTCAATGGTCGCGTGGATGCGATTCTCTCACGCGTGAAGCACGACAACATCGGCACGCTGGAGCAGGAGATTCGAGACACGTTTAGCCTCGTGAACCTCAACGGCGAAGCGTTCCGCAACGCGCGCGTGCTCCCGGCCTATTGCGACGCTCGCCTCGCCGAACTTCGCTGGGCCGTCGTCGTGCAGGAACTCAGGCTCAAGGAACGCGAGGAGCAGCGCCGGATTCAGGAGCAGATTCGCGAGGAGGAAAAGGCGCGGCGGGATTACGAACGGGCGATGCAGGAGGCCGCCAAGGAAGAGGAGACCATCCGCAAGGCGATGGACAGAGCACGCGCGGAAGCCGCTCATGCCAACGCCCAAGACCGCGCCAAGTTCGAAGCGCAACTGGCCGAACTGAACCAGAAGCTCATCGAGGCGGAGGCGAAGAACCAGCGCGCCCTCTCAATGGCGCAGCAGACCCGCAGCGGCCACGTTTACATCATCTCGAACGTCGGCTCATTCGGGGAGGACATGCTCAAGATCGGCATGACCCGCCGTCTGGAGCCAGACGATCGCATCAAAGAACTGAGCGATGCTTCCGTCCCGTTCAGTTTCGATGTTCACGCGATGATCCGCTGCGACGACGCGCCGGCCTTGGAGCGGCTGTTGCACGAGCGGTTCGATGATTTGCGCGTGAACAAGGTGAACTACCGCAAAGAGTTTTTCCGCGTGCCGATTCAACGCCTGCGGGAATTCGTCGTGGAGAGAAAACTGGAGGCGACCTTCACGATGACTGCCGAGGCGCGCGAATACCGCGAGACGCTGGCGTATGAGAAGATGACGCCCGAGGAACAGCAGAAATACCACTTGCGCGAGAGTGAGGCGGACGCGAGTCAGGAGTGATTTCATCCGCCGAACGAAACTCTGAAACCATGGCATCTAACCGAAGAGCAAACGCTAAAACCGCAGCCAACGCTTTGCTGCTGCCGACACCGATAGCTATGCCCTCCAGCTACGCCCCGCTGCTGGCCGATCTGAAAGCCCGCGTGCGCGCGGCGCAGGTGAAGGCGGCGCTGTCGGTGAATCGCGAGTTGATTCTGCTCTACTGGCAGATCGGGCGGGAGATTCTGCGGGCGCAGAAGGCGGAGGGCTGGGGTACGAAGGTCGTGCAGCGGCTGGCGAAGGATTTGGCGGCGGAGTTTCCGGAGATGAAGGGGTTCTCCGCCCCAAACCTTCACCGGATGCTCGGCTTCTACGCGGCATGGGAACCTCTCGAAATAGTCCAACAGCCCGTCAGACAATTGGCCGGCCCAATTTTGTCACAGCCTGTGACAAAATCTCAAGGAGTGGAGAGCGAGCCGGTCGTTGAGCCAATTTTATCACAGCCCGTGATAAAATTGCCGAAGGCAAAAGGGCAGCAGGCCGCCGCTCAAATTGTGAAACAGCCTGTTTCAGAACTTGTGTCACAGCCCGTGACACAATTCGATAGTCCCCCGGAACCGCTCGCGTTGCTGCCGTGGAGCACGAATCTCATCTTGCTGCACAAGCTCAAAGACCCAGCTACTCGCCTCTGGTATGCGCGCAAGACGCTGGAGCACGGCTGGAGCCGCACGGTGCTGACGGTGCAAATCGAATCGCGGCTGCACGAGCGCAGCGGGAAGGCCATCACGAACTTCGACCGCACACTGCCGCCGGCGCAGTCGGACCTGGCGCGGGAGGCGTTGAAGGATCCTTACACGTTCGACTTTCTCTCGCTGTCTGAGGAGGCGCAGGAGCGGGATTTGGAGCGCGGGCTGGTGCAGCACATTCAGCAGTTCCTGCTGGAGCTGGGCGCGGGGTTCTCGTTCGTCGGGCGGCAGGTTCGGATCGAAGTTGGCGGTGACGAATACTCGCTCGACCTGTTGTTCTACCATCTGCGGCTGCGCTGCTTCGTGGTGGTGGACTTGAAGATGAAGCCGTTCGAGCCGGAGTTCGCGGGCAAGATGAATTTCTATCTTTCCGCCGTGGATGACCAGATGCGGCATCCCGATGACGCGCCGACCATCGGCCTGTTGCTGTGCAAGGACAGCCGGAACAAGCTCAAGATCGAGTATGCCCTGCGCGACGTGAAGAAGCCCATCGGGGTGGCGGAATGGCAGACGCGGCTGGTGGAGTCGTTGCCCAAGAAGCTGCGCGGTTCGTTGCCGACGGTGGAAGAACTGGAGCGGGAGTTGGGAGAGTCCAAGGCCAGCGGAGGCGGGAAATGATTTTGGCGACGTTCAGTCTGGAACAGCGCACCCGGAAGTTTGTTGAACGACCGACGGTGGGTTCACCGTCAATTGTGTTATGAATCTCACAACTCATTAAAGCCTATGACCACACACCAATTCTCCCGTCGCACGTTTCTCCGCGGCGTCGGCGTCACCATGGCGCTGCCGTGGATGGAATCGCTCAACGTCTGGGGTGACACGCCGCCCGCCGGGGTCAAGCCCGCCAGTGAAGCGCCCGTGCGTCTGGCCGTGCTGTTTTCCGGCAACGGCTTTCACTCGAAGGAATGGTGGGCCAAGGGCGAGGGCAAGCAGATGGAGCTCGGCAAGGTGCTCGCGCCGCTGAACGATTTCCGCGAGAAGATGCTGTTCGTGCGCGGCCTCTACAACGACGAGTCCACGAAGGGCAACATCCATAGCTCGCAGACGGGCAACCTGCTTTCCGGCGCGCCGCTGGCATCCGGCGGCGAGATTCGGTCCGGCACGAGCATCGACCAGTTGATGGCGCAAACTTACGGTCGCTCGACCAAGGTGCCGAGCCTGGTGCTGGGTTGCGAGAAGTCGAATCCGTCCGTCCACAAGAATTACTCGATGCTCTACAGCTCCCACATTTCGTGGACCTCGCCGACCACGCCGACGCCGCTGGAAGTTTATCCCGCGCTCGCGTTTGACCGGCTGTTCAAAGACTCGGTGAGCAAGGGCGACAAGAGCGTGCTCGACGCCGTGATGACGGATGCGACGGACCTGCGCCGTCACATCAGCGCAAATGACCAGCGCAAGCTCGACGAGTATCTCGATTCCGTGCGCGATGTGGAGCAGCGCATCGAGAACGCCGGCAAGAAGGGCGAGTTGCAGGGCTGGCGTCCGACGCTCAGCGCGCCGAACATTCCGCGTCCCGCCGACGGCATCCCGCAGGACATCGCGGAGCACATGAAGCTGATGTGCGACATCCTCGTGCTGGGTTTCCAGACCGACACCACGCGCATCACGACGCTCAAGCTGAACAACGATCACAGCTCGCTGCGTTTCCCGAACCTCGGCGTGGATTACATGATTCACCATCTGCTCTCGCACAGCGACACGGCGGACTGGCTGAAGGTGAACCAGTTCTTCCTCGAACAGGTCGCCTACATCGCGCGCAAGCTGGACGGCATTCAGGAAGGCGAACGCACACTGCTCGACAACACGATGCTGATGTATTGCTCCAGCATGATGACGGGCAATCACAACAACGATCAGCTCCCCGTCGTGCTGCTCGGCGGCGCTGGCGGACGCCTCAAGGGCGGGCGCATCCTCGACTACAAGGAGAAGTCCGAGCGCCAGATGTGCCGGCTCTACCTCTCGATGATGGACAAGATGAACGTGCGCCTCCCGAAGTTCGGTGATGCGGCGAAGGCGTTGGAAGAGGTTTAGCAGCCATCCCACTTTTTCGGATGCCCCAGGACGGTGGGAATGGCGACTTCGCCGGATTGATCCACGGAGTGCGGATCACCTTGTAGGTGTCAAGGCCGACAAGGTTACGGCGCGGTCAGCCGGAAAAAGCGTGCGCTGTTCGTGGGCGCGACGCTGATTTGGATGACGCGCGTCTGCGGCGCGGCGGCGAGGTTGGTCAGCGGTGACCACCCCAACACGTCGAGTGAATCCTTAAACTGCACGGTGAAGGTGCGGTTCGACACGGCGGTGAACTGGAACTCCACTCCGCCACCGCCCGACAGGTTCACACTCTCCACATGCAGGCGGCTCGCCGGATCGTTCGGATGCGTGCCGGCGAGATACTCCTGCGCGTTCGTGAAACCGTCGCCGTCGGGATCGTCGTTGGCGTTAGGTGCGAGCGGGTTAGTACCGTTGGCGATCTCCCATGAGTCGGGCAATCCGTCGCCGTCGGTGTCCACGTCGGCGTTCTCGCGGCCCGGCGTCGCGGTCGCGGCCTGCCAGTTGATCGGGTCGTCGCCGTATTGATTGGAATACTTGCGCTGGAGCGACGGGCCGCTGCCGTCCGCCGCCGCCGGCCACGGGGCCTTGTCGTTGTAGCGCACCGAGTCCACGACGATGTAGGGCGTGCCGTTGGTGTCGGGATTGTCGGGGCGCGTGAGCGAGAGGCGCTCACCGTTCAACTGCAACGAGCCGAGTCCCGCGTAGCTGAAGACCGGGACGCCCGGCGGCACCGCGTGGGCCGCGATGAAGTTCGCGATGTTGCTCGCCACGAGCAGCACCAACCCGCCGGGCGGCACCGAGAAGTTCGTGGGCGGAAACGTGAAGCCAAGGCCCTCGACCTTCCAGGTGTTCAAGGGGAGCAGCGCGTGATAGAGCGGCACGTTCGTCGCGGAAATGTTTTTCAACTCCACGAACGCGTCGGCGGCCAGCACGGGATGGTAGTGAATCTCGTTGATGACCAGCGGCCCGGTGCGCGGGCCGGAGTTGGTCGCGTCGAAGGTCTGGGAAATTTGCGCCGGGAACTGTTCTTCGCCCACGCTGTTCACATGGCGGCCAAAGGTCACGCCATTCGCCGCCGCGCCGAACGCGAACCCGTGCGACCAGCCCGTGAGATTCGTGGTCGCGTCGCCGGAGATGAGATAGACCTGCTCGCCGGCGGAACCGAGCGAGAAGCTGCCGTTGGTCCCCGGCGTGGGATTGAACTGCGTTTCATCGAAGCTCAAGAAGCCCAGCGCGGAAATCATCGTGCCGTCCGGGATGCGGAATTTGTTCGGCACCACCGAATCGTCCGTGAGGAACCAGCCGCCGATGTTCACGGTGCCGAGCGTCGGGTTGAACAGCTCGATGCGGTCCACCGCCGGCAAGTCCGTGTGCGTGAGCACTTCATTGATCAAGACCGGCGCGATGACCGGCGGGGGATCATCCGCGCCGGGCGAGCCGCCGGATGCGGTGCTCGCGCGCCACTTTGCGCCGTCATCGGGCGCCTGCGTCGCGCCGGGATTTACCGGGACGAGCGAGAAGCCGAAGCCGTCGGCCGCCACCGGCCACGGCGCGATGTCGTCGTAGGTCACGGAGAAGATCGTCCCGCCCAGCGCGTGCAGCAGCGCGATGTTCTCGCCGCCGTTGTTCAGCGAACCGGTGTAGGTGCCGTGGATCGTCACGGCGGGATATTTGAACGCGAAGCTCGGCGCATTGCGGACGAGCACGACAAATTCTCCGGGCGCGAGCGTGGTGCCGTTCGTGAACGTGAAACCAATCCCGCTGAAGTTCAGGCCGGACAAGTTCAGCGTGTTCGTGCCCGTGTTCTTCAACTCGAGGAACTCAAACTCGTCGCCATCCACCGCGCCGAGCCTCGGCGGGTTATACATCAGTTCGGTGAGCGCGAGCTTCGAGAAATCCTGCGGCGGATAAAACACCGCCTCAACCAGCGCGCTCCAGGTCGCGCCGTCGAAGACGCGCGCGCACACCACGGTCGGTGCGTTGACCGGCACCGGAGCGGCGTAGGCCTGCGCGCCCGGCGCGACCGCGCCGCTGCCATACACGCGCGGGTCACTCTGGTCGGTGGTGAAGTA
>JAYVWQ010000077.1:0-11057 GCA_043785945.1 Akkermansia sp. | reverse complement strand
GCCCCACGGAATTGTCATTTTCGCACCGACCAACGTTTCGATAAACCCTCCGCCGGAATACACCGACGACTCCGCGCCGACGGAGAACACCGGCTGCCGCTCTTGGCGTGAAACTTCCACACCGGCCTGCGCGGCTCGCGTCGAACCGGTCAGTGCGAGGAGCATCGGATTGGCGGCGGGCAATCGCGCCAGCTCGCCGGACAGCGACGGCAACTCCGCTGCCGCCGGCAAGGCTAGCGGCGTCCACACTTCGTCCAGCGGACGACCGAGCAGCGTGTTCAACTGCCGCATCAAACTTAGACGCCGCCGCGAAGCCGCGTCCCAGCGCTGCCGCTCCAGCGCGACCTCGGCTTCAAGGCGGAGCGGGGCGGCTGCGGTGGCCTGCGGGTCGCGCGCCCTCTCGCGGGCGTTGACCGCCATGCTTTCCAGCCACCCGATTTGATTCGATTGAATGACCAGCGCCTCGTCAGCCAAGGCCAGTTCCAGCGCGGACTGCGCGACGAGGGTTTCGAGATTGAGTGCCGCCGAACGCGTCTCCGCCTGCATGACGGAATATTCCGCCCCAGCCTGCTCCTTGCGGGCGTCGTAGAGCCTGCGGCGGGGAAGTGCTTGCTCGGCCATGACGCGGATGTCGCCATCGTCGCGCCGCCGTTCGATCCGCGCTCCGAGCAGCGCCAAGCCCGCCGTCGGGTCCTCCCACAAACGCACCGCGCGGATGCCCGCCTCGGCGGCCTGCAAGCGCGCCTGCGACGCCGCCACGGTGGGATGATTGGTGCGAACCTCCGCGCGCACCGCATCAAGAAACGCCGCGTCCAGAAGGCGTGGACTCTGCGCATGGGCCTGCGGCGCAAACACCGCAGTCAAAACAAGGGAACCAAGAACAAAATAATTTTTCATAACCACTCTCTGAAAGAACAGGACAGAAACAGCGCGCCGCGTGGGCACACTCCGTGCGGGTCAGAAAAAACGGATCAAAGGAGGAACGAGCAGTGGCGGGCGAACAAAGGCAGAGAGATGGAAAAATGCGGGGCAGAAAAATCAGACCGGACGAGAACTTTGCGCTCCAGTTCCTTGAGCAAGAGCGCGTTCAGCAATGAGGGAGCTTGGAAGTCTTTGGTGAGGACGGTGCGCGTCGAAGAACTTGGTGCGAGTGGCACAGGCACGTTGGACACAGGCGCCTTCGACACGCAGCAGGAGCAGTGCGCTCCGCACGAGGCGGCACAGGTGTTCTTCGCTGCGACGGGTTTTTCAGCGAAGGCATGGCCCGGCAGCACGATGAGGCTGATCGTCAGGACAATCAGCCATCGGGCCACCAGCATCATCGTGGTCTTCGCTTGATTCATTTGAACCGGCGGACTCGGCGGTCCGCGACTCCTACTTCTTCGGCGCGGCCTTCGCTTCGGCGGCTTCCATCTTCTTCACATACTTGACGGCATCCTTCTTGAAATCATCAAGGCAGCCTTTGCAGCACAGCTTCACCTCGCGGCCCTCGTGGGTGAAGACATACGGGTCGCCCATGTCGCCGCCGAACTTCTCGTCGGACACGATGCACGTTTTCAACGGGTAAGCGCGAGCCTTGGCGGCGGGCTTTTCTTCCGCAGCCGACGCGAGGGTGAAACCCAGGGCCGCGGCGATGAGTGCGAGAGACAATTTCTTCATGGCCTGACTAATAAACCCTCGGAAGCGTTTTGCACCTGAAAATCTTGTCATACTTTTGACGAAACTGGTCCTCGGTGAAACCCAGCCTAGTCTCACCGTGGCCACCAATCCCGAAGCCTCATACCGGCACCGTCACGCCGGGTGAGAGAAAATGCAGCCAGCGGCGCGTGACTTTGCGCCCGTAGATGCGGGCCAGTGCCGCGCTGTAGGCGTCCAATTGCGGCGTGTAAAACTTCGCCCGCGCCGCGATTTCATCGGGACGAAGATCGTCGGTCTTGAAATCAAGCAGCCAGATTTCGTCCGGCAAAATCACCGCCAGGTCTGCGACACCTTGCACGACCACGAACTCCTCGGACGGCAGCGAGGCGATGGAGAGACCGAGTTCGCGGAGGTCGGCGGCGGCGAAGCGGGCGGTGAAGGGCAGTTCGCGATGCAAGCGCGGCAGTTCAGCCAGAAGTGTCTGGCCTAGTTCTGAACTCCAGAACTGCGCGAGTCGCTGGTGGTTCAGCGCCCGCGTCTCCGCTTCCGACATTACGCCCGCCGCGACGAGCCGTGCGGACTCGCCCACGACACCCGACTCCGCGATCAATTTTGGCAGGTCGGCGAATTCGAGGAACGTGTGGTGGGCCGTGCCGATTTCCGCCGCCGTCAAACCGCCGCCGCTCGCGCGCGGCTCGGAACGGACGGGCCGCCACGGACGCGCCTCCTCGGCGGCGTCCGCGAGCTTGCGGCGCAACGCCGAGACGGAAGTCTTCGCCGCCTCGTGCGTCGTTGCGACGAACGGATATTTCCATGCGAGCAGTTCGTCATGGCCGGTGAAATCCCAGACGCGCGGCGTCTCGGTCACATCAGCCTCTGTCGAAACCGCTGCTTCCTCGTCCGAATATATTTGCCAGGAGAACAGCTCGTTCTCTCCACGCGGCTGATCGGTCCAGTTGTCTTCAGCCCGGCGCGTGAACCACGGGCCGAGCCATTCCAGCATCGAACTCGCCCCGAGCAATTCCTCGGGTGACGGCATGATCTCCGGCCAGATTTCGGCGGCGCGTTTCCTCGTGGCCGTGCCGACGAGGAGCAGCGTGTCGCGCGCGCGCGTCATCGCCACGTAGAGCAGCCGCACTTCCTCGCCAAGCAGTTCGCTGCGCTCGTGCCGCGTGTAGAGCCAGTGCGTGAGGCTCGGATAACGCTGCCCGGTGTGCGGCGGCTTGATGCGCGGACAGAGGCCGAGGCGTTCGTGCAGAAGAATGTTCGCCTTGAAATCATCGAAGTTAAAACGCTTGCCGAGATCGGGCACGACGACGACGGGATATTCCAATCCCTTGCTGCGATGAATGCTGAGGAGTTGCACCGCGCCGCCGCTCGCGGCCATCGGCTCGCGGCCCGCGACCGCGCGCTGCGCCTCGACGAAGCGCAGGAAACGCGGCACGCCCTGGCGTTGAAACGGATCGAACTGCCGGGCCAGAGTGAGCAGGCGGCGCACGTTCGCGAGGCATTGCGCGGCGCGCTGCGGGTTCGTGGTGTGGGCCGCGAGCCAGTCGAGGTAATGCGTTTCGGCCAGAATTGTTTCGAGACGCTGGCCGATGGAAGCGTCGCGCCCCATGCGCCGCCAGCGCGCGATGCGTTCGAGGAATTGATCGACCGCCGGCCACGCCCCCGCCGTGCGGTTCGTTTCGTAAAAACGATTCAACGCCGTCCAGAAATAGCCGCTGCGTTGCGCGAGCCGGATGTCCGCGAGGTCGCCGGCGGTGAGTCCGACGAGCGGCGAGCGCAAGACAGCGAGCAGCGGAACGTCTTGTAAGGGATTGTCCAGCAACAGCAGGACGTTCAACAGGTCGCTGATCTCCAGCGCGTCGAAGAAGTCCGACTGCGCGACTTCGAGCGGGATGTTCTGCCGGGCAAATTCGCGCGCGTAAATTTCCGCCTTCGCTGAGGGCGAACGGAGCAGCACCGCCATGTCGCCCCAGGTCACGGCGCGCAGCCCGTCGTGCCCGGTGATTTCATGGCCGCTGGCGACAAGTTCGCGCAGGCGGTTCGCTACGATGCGCGCCTCGTGTTCCGCGCCGGTGAGTTCGGCGGTGTCGGGATCGCTTTCTGTCTCGCCGCCTAATTTCGTGGAGTCCGTCAGGCGCAGATGGAGATGCACGCGAGGGCCGGGGCTTTCCTGCTTGGTCAGGGTGTGGCGTTTTTCTGGAGCACCGAATTGCAGCTTCGCGTCGTCATCAAATAAGACGCGGCCCATCTCCGGCACCATCAGGTCGGCGAAGACGGCGTTGAAGAACTCCAGCAGCGCCTCGCGGCTGCGAAAGTTGTCGCTCAATGCGATGACCTGCCCGTCGTTACCTTGACGCCAGCGCGCCTCGTAGCCTTGGAAGATGCGCGGGTCCGCGAGGCGGAAGCGATAGATGCTTTGCTTCACGTCGCCGACGAGGAAGCGGTTGCCCGGTTGCGAGTCGCGGCTGACCGCGCGGATGATCGCATCCTGCACGGCGTTGATGTCCTGGCACTCGTCCACGAAGACGTGCTGGAACCGCTCGCGATATTCGTGGCCCAATTCCGTGGCCGTTTCGTGCTTCGCATCCCAGAGCAGGCGCAGTGCAAACTGTTCGAGGTCGTTGAAATCCAGCGCGGCTTGCTCGCGCTTGTTGTCGGCCAGCGCGACAGCGAATTGCTGCGCGAGTTGCAGCAGCGTTTCCATCCCGCCGCGCGACCATTCCCAGTCCTGCGCCAGCGGATCGATCCCGTCACGCGGCACGGTCACGCTGCGGAGGAAACTTGTCTCCTCGAAGAACGCTTCCGGCTCGCGGAACTTGGGCTTGAGTGTGCGCGCCTCGGGAATCGTCTCCAGCACGACCGCAAAATCCTGGAGCATCGCGTTCTCGCCCAGCGCCTCCAACTGTGCCGCGACCTGCTGCGCGGTGACATGCTCCGCCGGTTGCGCCCGCAACGGCCCGCGCCAGCGCGCGCGCCACTCGTGCAACGCGGCGAGCAGATATTCCCGCCACACTGTCGGCTCACGATCCGCGAGCACGCGCAACTGCGCCTCGATCCATGCGCCCGGATTCGGCTGCGTCTGGGTATAGCGATGAATCTTGAGGATCAGTTCGCGCACCGGCTGCTCGTGCCCGCCCGCGTGGTTGAGAATCAGTTCCTCCACCGCGCCGCCGCCGCCCCGTTCGCCGGTGTAGTGCTGGCGAAACAGTTCGTCCAGCGTCTCCTCCATCAGCACCGCCGCGCGCGCCTCGTCCATGACGTTGAGTTGCGGATCGAGTTCGAGTTCGTGGAAATGACGGCGCACCAGCTTGAAACAAAAACTGTGCAGCGTGCCGATGGCGGCGGTGTCGAGCAGCGCAAGCTGCTCGTCGAGGGTCGAGGGTCGAGGGTCGAGGGCTGCTTCCGTCGCCAAGGTGCTCCGCGCTTCTTCCAGGGCTTTACGAATCCGCGCGCGCATCTCCGATGCTGCCGCTTCCGTGAACGTCACCATCAAAATGTTTTCCAGCGAGCCGCCCTCGGTGACGAGCCGCACGCAGCGCGCCACGAGCGTGCTGGTCTTGCCCGCGCCCGCGCCCGCCGCGACGAGCACGTTGCCCTCGGCGTGAATCGCCAGTCGTTGTGCGTCGGTGGTGCTCATGCTTCGGGTGGAACTGTCGGCGCGGGCAGCGCGCGGAATTCATGCGTCCAGCGGTCGATGCGGCAGACGCCAGCGTAGTCGCAATACTCGCACGGCGTCTTGTTCGCGTGCCGGTAGGGATTCACGCGGATGTCGCCGGAGAAAATGGCGTTGCCCATCGAGACAAGCTGCTGCTCCACGCCGTCGAGCAGCGCGCTGAACGTCTGCGCCGCCACCGGGTCGGTGGAGTTCGCGTAGAAGCCGCCGTCTTTTTTGAGGCGAAAGCTGAACTGATCGCCCGAACCACGCGCGGCGGCATCGTGATCGAACTGCGGCAGCAACTCCTGCACGAAGCGGCCCCGGTGCTGATAGGCGGCGCGGCGGGCTTCGTCCGCATTAGTCAGCGCATCCTCGCGCGAGCCGGTGGATTTGTAGGTGCCGCGCAGGCTCAAATAGAACACGCCTGCGGCTTCCAAATGCTCCACGCCGAAAAACTTCACCGCTGCGGGCAGCCGCCGCAGCGCCGCGAGATAGGCGAACAGTTGCAATTGCACGCCGCCTGCGAGCAACTGCGCGTCAATCTTTCGGGCGCTGGATTTGTAATCCATGACCACGACGCGCCCCACGCGCCGCTCCGCGTCCACCAGCAAATCAACGCGATCCATGGTGCCGCTGAAGGCGAGCTGGCGTCCGTTGTCGAGGTCCAATTCCCACGCGGGCAACGGGCCGTCGCCGCCGAACTTCAACTCCGCCGCCACCGGCTCGAAACTGTATTGCTGCATCCAGCCCACGATGGTCTCGATGAAATCTTCCAACGCGCTGATGAGGTTCCCGCTCTCGACGCGATTCCGATCCGTGGAGAGCAGCACGCCGTTTTTGAATTCAGGCCGCAACCGCTCGGCGATTTCGCGGACAAGCCGGCGCGCGGCGGCCGGGCTGATGCGGTGCCAGCTTCCAAACTGCGGCACGGCCAGTTCGTGAAATTCCTTCAACACCTCATGCTGGAAAGTCCCGGTATGACGCGCATCCATCTCGTGACGCAGGCGCTCCTTCGCGCGCAAGCCCACCGTGACGAAGAAGCGGAAGCGGCACGCGGCAAATTCCTCCAGCCGGCTTACCGAGGTCACCAGCGGCGACGGATACAGGCGGGAAACCAGCGCGCCGGTGAGCGGTGCGACGGTGGGCGTGAAGGGCGTGTCCGCGAGGCGGCGCAACGAGGCGAACTGCGGGGACTCGATCAGTTTTTTGGCCGAGGCGTCACCCGCCGCGTGGGCGCGCAGCAGCGGCGCGATCAGTTCGCTGGCATGGCGCACGTCGGTTTCATCGAACGTGGCGGGTTCGATGACGAGTTGGGGAAAGAGCCGTTGCAGATGCGCGATGAAGGCGGATGGAGTGAGCTTGCGCCCCAGCCGATCGGCGTCGCTGAAGCTCACGAACAGTTGATGTCGCGCGCGCGTGCAGGCGATGTAGCCGTAGAAGCGTTCATGCGCGAGTTGCTGGCGCACGCCCGCGCCGAGCCGCAGCGCAACTTCGAGCTTGCCGCGATCCGCCTCGGTGAACAGCACCGGATCAGCGGGCGGCGCGGGGAACACGCCCTCATTCACGCCGAGCAGAAAGACGGTGTGGAGATCGGGATTGCGCGAGCGATCAATGCTGCCGAGCAGCACCTGATCGAGCGCGGGCGGAATCACGCCCACGGTCAGGCCCATGAGGCCCGCTTCCATGATCGGCAGCCAGTCGCGCAGCGCGACGCGCTGATGAGCGAAGCCGAGCGCGATGGTTTGCAGCCATTGCTCCATCTGATCCCAGACCGTGGCGTGAACGGCGCTGTCGCTGGATTCTTCGGCCCACGCCTCAAGTTGTTCGCTCACACGGAAGGTGCGCCACAGTTCGCGCAACGCGCCGGCAAACTCGAGACCCGTCGGCTGCCCGCCGCCTGCGCCCGCGAGCGACGACTGAAAAATTCGCAGCGGTGCCACGGTGCGCTGGCGCAGGGCTTCGAGCCGTTCCGTGAGCGCGGCGTCCTCGGCGATGTGAATTGGCTCCAGCCACGTCTGGCCTTCCCAGCCGCGCGCGAGCGCCTCGTTTTCCAACCAGTCGATTTCGAGATCAGGCACGCCGGCCAGTCCGCTTTTGAGCAGGCCGAACCAGTCTTCCTGCTTCCAGCCAAACGCGATCGTGCGGACGGCGTGGCGCGTCAGCTCGGCGAGCGGGTGGTGGGCGATGGGTTCGCGGCGGTCGAGGAAGAAAGGGATTTCGTAGCGCGTGAACACGCGGCGCAGGATGTCCTGATACGGCTCCAACTGCCGCAGCAACACGGCCACGTCGCGAAAGCGTCCGCCCGCGCGGACGTGCCGGAGAATTTCGCGCGCGGCGAAAGTGACTTCGGCTTCCGGTGTGGAGGCGCGAAGCACGCGGAGACCTGGGAGCGCCGGCATCCTTGCCGGCGCGATCTCGTCGGAGGGAACGAACGCGCCGGCAAGGATGCCGGCGCTCCCAGGGAACGGCACGGGCGACGCCCAATGCTTTTCCAAGTGCGCGAGTTCCGGCGCGGCGGAGAACCGTTGTTTCTCCACGTCACGCACGAGCGAAATGGGCGTGATGTCCGGCACCACCGTCGCCAGCGCGCTCAGACACCGCCGCGCCGTTTGCGCCACGACCGACCACGGCGAAAAAGTTTCCCGCGCCTCCAGCGCCTCCGCTTCGCAGCAAAACGCCAGCGTCGCTCCGGCGCACCACGGGACCAGCGCGCGCAGCAAGGCGAGTTCCTGCTCTGTCATTTCCGCGAAACCGTCCAGCCAGAGTCCGCCGAAGCGCGCCGTCGCGCCCTCGCTCTTCGCCTTGTCATCGAGCGCCCGCGTCGCCACGTCGAGCAGGCGGTCGGAGTCCTCCAGCTTTTCCGCTGCGAGCCATGACAGGTACTCGCGGAACATCCACGCGACATCAGCCAGCTTGCGGGCCAGCGGCGTGCCGGGATGCGGCGCGGCGGCGGCTTCGAGCGCGGCGGGCGTGATGCAGGCCCGTTGCAACTCGCGGAGCAGCCCGCTGAGTTGCAACGCAAAGCCGGGCAGCCGCGCGCTGGCGCGGAACAATTGCAACTGTCCGTGATGCCGCGCCAGCAGCGCGCGCAGCACCATCACGCGGCCCTCGTCATTGAGCAGACGCGGCGGCGGCTGGCCGAGCGCAGTGAGCAGAAAATCGGCGAGCCGGTCGAACGAGAGAATGTGCAGCCGCGTGTAGCCGGGCAGCGAATCATCCGCGAGCAACTGCCGCTCGATTTGAAACGTAGCCTGCTTGGGCGCGAGAAAGAGCAGCGGCGGCCCCGCCGGATCGCGCTTCAGTTCGGCGCGGATTTCCTCCAGGCACCGGAAAGTTTTTCCAGTGCCGGCGGGGCCGAGCAGGAAGCGGATTTGCACGCCGCAGTTTTCCGACAACTCATTCACGCGCGCCAGAGTAATGCGCGGGGTGGGACAAAAACGGTCCGAGGAAAAAAACCGCCCTTACTGTTTCACGAGATTCTCGATAAAAAATTCCATCATGCGCTCGCGATTCACCGAGGTGTGGCCGAGGTCGGGGCCGACTTGCAGCTCGAAGCTTTTGCCCGCGCGTTGCAGCGCCTGCACCAGTTGCAGCGTGTTGTTCGGATGCACGTTGTTGTCCGCCGTGCCGTAATAGAGCATGAGCCGTCTGTTCAGCTTGTCCGCGTAGGTCATCACCGCCGCTGCGTCGTAGCCTGATTTGTTTTCCTGCGGCAACCCCATGTAGCGCTCAGCGTAGATGCTGTCGTAGTGGCGGAAATCCGTGACCGCTGAGGAACTGGCCGCCGCGCGAAAGACCTCGGGATAACGCATCAGACACAACGCGCTGGCCGTGCCGCCATAGCTCGTGCCGAAGATGCCGACGCGCTTTTTGTCCACGTAGCGCCGCAGGCCCAGAGCGCGGACACCCGCCGCCTGATCGTCGATCTCCACCGTGCCGAGCTTCTCGTAGATGGAATCGAGGAACTTCTTGCCGCGCCCGCTGGCGCTGCGCGAATCGAAAGTAGCGACGAGGAAGCCATACTCGGTGAGCCGGTCCGGCAGCGTGAAAGTCTCCCGCGCTCCGGTGGTGGCCGGACCCGCATACACGCTCACGAGCAGCGGATACTTGTGATAGGGCACGAAGTCCGACGGGAAGTGCAACATGCCGTAAAGGTCAGTCACGCCGTCCGCCGCTTTGAACTGCAACAGCTCGACCGGCTTCATCCCGAGTTTCTTAAAGCGCGACAGGTCGCTCTTGGCCAACTCTGCCACAAGCGATCCGTCAGCCTTCCTCAATCGCGTCACGGGCGGCAAATCATGCGTCTGCGCCACGTCGATGAAGTGCTGACCATCGGGCGCAAAGTCGATGCCGTGATGAAACGCCGGATCGGTGAGGCGCGTGTCGCCGGTGCCGTCCAAGCCGACGCGATGCAGTTGCAGCTTCATGGGATTGTCGCCGTCGCGCGCCGTGTAGTAGAGCAGTCCGGCGGCTTCATCCACGCGCACGATGTTAGCCACCTCGAAGCCATGGCGCGTGAGCGTGCCGGGCGGACGACCGGTGCCGTCTCTGAGATCGTAGAGGTAAAAATTGTTCCAGCCCGTGCGCTCCGAAGCCCAGATGAAACGGTGGCCGTCCTTGAGGAATTGCTGGGTCGGCAAATTTTCCGTCCAACTCGCCGCCCACTCCTCCCGCACGATCACGCGGCACTTCCCCGTGACTGGATTGGCCGCGACGAGCTCCAAAATATTTTGCCGCCGGTTCGTGCTGTGGAAGAGCAGCTCTTTCCCATCCGGCGACCACGCGACGCCATAGACGTAATGACCGACCACGGCATCGGTGAACGCCTGCCCATCGCGCACGTCCACGCGCACTGTCTTCTTGGTCGGCACATCGTAGATGAGCAGGTCCACGACGGGGTTCGTGCCCCCGGCTTTCACGTAAGGCTCCAAGTCCAGCGTGCTCTGGATGCGCGACTGGTTCAGCGAGAGCGGAAAGTCGGGCACCCGGCTTTCGTCGAAACGGTAGAAGGCGATCTGCTGGTTGTTCGACGACCACCAGATGGCGGTGGTTTGAAACAGCTCCTCGCCATAGACCCAGGTGGCGGTGCCGCTCTTCACCCGAGTCTGGTCATTGCCGTCGGTGGTGATGGCGAGGGCGTTCGTGCTGTTCGTCGCGCTCAACCACAAGTTGCGCTCGCGATAAAACGCCCTCCACTTTCTATCGGGTGAAGGCGCATTGGTGAACTGCCGTCCGCGCTCGGGACGCTCGCGATCCGTCTGAGTGCGCGACGAACGGCGCGCTGGGTTGCTCGTGCTTCTCACCGCAGTGTTCGTGGGCGCGGAAGATGCAGCGTTGGTCTTCGTCACCACCGCGTTCGTCAGAAGAGTCGCCGTGCGGGTGGCGATGTCGTAGCGGAATCGCTGCCCGCCCTGTTGATACTCAAACGCCTTGCCGCCATCCCGCCACGTCACGTTCAACGCGCCGGACGTGAAGAGGTTGGTCATCTGCCGGGTCACCCGTTCGTAGCGCTCGTAGCCCGGCATCGACTTGAGTCGATCCTGCGCGGCTCCATGGATCGCTAGGGCAGCGAGCAGAATTACCGGCAGGAAGAAACGGCTTGCGCCAAACCAGTTCGGCTCCCTCACCTCGCGAGATATGAGCGGAGGAAAGGCCGGAGTGAGAGGCTCCTGAGCCGTCCGAGGCAAATGGAAGCGCCGCACGGCCATCAAGGTCAGTTTCATGGTGGGACGGAGAATGACGATTGCGTGTTTTC
>JAYVWQ010000076.1:0-5249 GCA_043785945.1 Akkermansia sp. | reverse complement strand
GAAGCTCGTCGCCATCGGCTACTGCTTCGGCGGCACCACTGTGCTCGAACTGGCCCGCAGCGGCGCGGACCTCGCCGCTGTGGTCAGCTTTCACGGCGGTCTCGGATCACCCACACCTGATGACGCCAAGAACATCAAAGCCAAAGTGCTGGCCTGTCATGGCGCGGATGATCCATTCGTGCCTGCCGAAGAGGTGCAGGCGTTCGAGAAGGAAATGCGTACCGCCAAAGTGGACTGGCAGCTCATCGCCTACGGGGGCGCGGTTCATTCGTTCACCGACAAGAATGCTGGCCACGACAACTCCAAGGGCGCGGCCTACAACGAGCGGGCCGACACCCGCTCTTGGCGGGAATTGAACTCATTCCTTGATGAAGTGCTGCGTTGAGCGGCCATGCTCCTCGCCTTTCACAAACCGCACGGCGTCCTCTCGCAATTTACTCCGGACGGTTCGCCCAACCGCCCGCTCGCGGCATTTGGTTTCCCAAAAAATGTCTATCCCATCGGACGCCTTGATGCGGACTCCGAGGGTTTGCTGCTCCTCAGCGATGAGGCGGCGTTGAACGAGCGCCTGCTTCAGCCCGCGCGCGGCCACACGCGCACTTACTGGGTGCAGGTCGAACGCATCCCCTCTGCCGAGGCGCTGGCGCAGCTCGAACGCGGCGTCACCATCCAAGGACACCGCACGCTCCCCTGCCGCGCGCGGATGCTCAATCCTCAGCCGCCCTTTGCGCCGCGTGATCCGCCCATTCGCTTCCGCAAAAATGTCCCCGACTGCTGGATCGCCCTTGATCTGGTCGAAGGCAAGAACCGTCAGGTGCGACGCATGACCGCCGTCATCGGCCATCCCACCCTGCGACTGGTGCGCGTGCGGATGGGAAACTTTGAACTGGGAAAAATTTCGCCTGGCACTTGGAAAGAACTGAGCGCAGCAGAACGGTCTCAGGTCTTGGAAAATCCCATCGCCGGGCCGAGCAAGTAAGAACAGCGGCTAGGCTGACCAGGGCGGAAACGAATCACGACACCCGTGGCTGCTCACGCCAAAATGTCCTGCACCACCTGCCCATGCACATCGGTGAGCCGGCGATCGATGCCATTCTGGCGGACGGTGAGCTTCTCATGGTCGATGCCGAGCAGGTGCAGCACCGTGGCGTGAAGATCATAGCAATAGGTTTTGTTCTCCACGGCCTGATAGCCCCAGTCGTCGCTGCTCCCGTGCGCAACACCTGGCTTGATGCCCGCACCCCAGAGCCACGTCACGAAACTGCCGCCGTTATGGTCACGACCGAGCGAACCTTGCGCGAAAGGCGTGCGGCCAAATTCCGTCGTCCAGATGACGAGCGTGTCCTTGTCGAGTCCGCGTGATTTTAGATCGCGCAGCAACGCGGCGATGGGCTGGTCCACGCTGGCGGCCATCGGCGGGAGTTCGGTCTGGATGTTGCCGTGGTTGTCCCAGTTGTTCACCGCGCCCTGCGGCCCGCTCCAGACCTGCACGAAACGCACGCCGCGCTCGACAAGTCGGGTGGCGAGCAGGCAGCGGCGTCCGAAATCTTCCGTGACCTTGTTGCCAAGACCGTAGCTGGTCCGCACGGATTCCGGCTCGCGCATCACGTCGAACGCCTCGGGCGCGGAGAGCTGCATCTTCGCCGCAAGTTCGTAGCTGGCAATGCGCGCTTCGAGCCGTGAATCGCCGGGATGTTGTTCGGCGTGGGCGCGGTTCATCTTGTCGAGCATCGCAAGACTCACGGTATCGCCTTCGCGTTTGGCAAAAGCGAACGTGTCGCTCGCGAACAGGTCGGGAACGGGCCGGGGACTGGCTGCGTTGATGACGGTGCCTTGGTGAACCGCCGGGAGAAATCCCGACGAGAAACAGCCTCGCTGGTTGTAGGGCAAACCCTTCGCGTCCGGCAGTACGACGAAGGTCGGCAGATTGTCCGTGAGATTGCCGAGCGCGTAAGAAATCCACGCGCCCATGCAGGGAAAGCCAGGCAGCAGAAAGCCGCTGTTCATAATGTAAGTCCCGGGACCGTGGACGTTGGTTTTCGTGGTCATGGCCATGAGGAAGGCCATCTCATCCACGAGCTTCGCCTGTTCGGGAAAGACGCTGCTGACCCAGCGCCCGCTCTGCCCGTGCTGCGCGAATTGGAACGGGCTTTTCATCATCGCTCCGGCCGGTGCGGTGAAACCTTCCGGCTTCTCCTTGGGCCCGAGCATCTGGCCGTGCAACTTTTCCAGCGCGGGCTTGTAGTCGAACGTGTCCATCGGGCTTGCGCCGCCGGTCATGAAGAGCTGGATGACGCGCTTCACCTTCGCCGGATGATGCGTGATGCCGGCGGCGAGTGCGTCGCGGGCAAACAAATCAGACAGCGCCAGCCCGGCAAACCCTCCGCCCAGCTTCCATAGAAAGTCGCGGCGATTGTGAAGTGAATTTGTGTTCATTGGTCAGTCCACAAAAAGGAATTCGTTACTGTTCAGCAGCAGCCGGCAGAGCGCGGGCAGGCCCTGGCGGCGGGCGAACGCGGCGAACTCACGGCGCTCTTCATCCTTCGGCTCGCGCAACCAGACGAGTTGCAACGCACGGCTGACTTGCGCCTCCAGCGTCTTCGCCTCGGCTTCCACGCGCTTCGCCAGAACTTCGCTGTGATGGAGCACGAAGTTATTGTTGTAAAGCGTGAGGGCTTGCAGCGACGACACGGAGAAGCCGCGCACCGGCGTGAGCAAGCCGAGGTCCGGGAAATCCAGCGCCTCCATGAACGGGTCCGCTATGCCGCGCCAAACGTAGCGATAGACGCTGCGCCGGTTCGCCTCCGGCTTCGCCCAATCGTAGGTCGCGTAATCCAGCGACGGCGTGTTCTGCGGACCTTTGCTCTGCTTGAAATGCTGGATGGCCGGGCCGCCCATCTTGAGATCGAGCGCGCCGGAAGCCGCGAGCGTGAAGTCGCGAAACGAATCCGCGTCGAGCCTCTGACGATTCTGCCGCCAGAGCAGCCGGTTGTCGCCGTCGAGCGTCGCCGCGTCGTCGCGCTGCTGTGACGCCTGGCGATAGGTGGCGCTGGTCACGATGAGCCGGTGCAGTTCTTTGAGCGAACCTTTCGCCTCATCGCGGAACCACACGGCGAGCCAGTCGATGAGTTCGGGATGCGACGGCGTGCCGCCCATCTTGCCGAAGTCGCTCGGCGTGTCGCACAGGCCGCGCCCGAAGTGATGATGCCAGACGCGGTTCACGATGCTGCGCCAGGTCAGCACGTTGTCGGGATGCGCCAGCCAGTCGGCCAGCGCGGCGCGACGGGCGCCTTCATCCTTGGGATTCTTCAGCGGGAAACGCGCGGGCAGATGTGCGAGCGCGGAGAGCGCGCCCGGTTCAATGACGGCGCGGGGCTTGTCGAAATCACCGCGATGCAGAACGTGGACGACCTTTGGTTCCGGCAAAGATTTCGCCTGCCTTGGCGGGTCGCCGCTGAGGATGTTCACCGACGAAGCCGCCGCATAAACGACGGCTTGTGGAGGAAGTTTGGTCAACGCCTCGTTCGCGACGATCCGGAGCGCATGGGCTGCGATGGCGACGCGCTGGGTTTCGCTTCTTTCGGCGGCGGTCGCGGCGATGGCTGTTTCTACTTCGCTGGGAAGAGCGGCCGCGTTCGCCGCATCATCCGCCGTGACCGCGAGGCTGAACGCACCGATGAGATGCCCGCCGCCGTGCGCCTGCTTGAGCACGATGGCAAGACGAGAACCGGGCTTGAGCGCCAGTGGTTCCGCGAGTTCAAAGACCGCTTGATGCGACTGGCCGACGGCTGGATGAATCCCCCACGCCGTCTTGATGTCGCCATCGAGGGCGCGTTCGATGCCCCAGCCCGCTTGATTGAAATCAGCGGTGGCGCGGCGGAACTTCACCGGCTTCGATTCGGCGGCTCCAGCCTCGAAGACGCGCAGCTCGATCTCGGACAGGTGCAGATTGCCGTTGTCATTCCGTCCCGGACCACGCATCGGCAGCGACTCATGCGCGAGGACATTCAGGCGCAGTGCCGTGAGGTGCGTGAGCGTCGTGGTCGCGGTGATGGTGTAAGTGTCCTTGTCGGGCTTGAGGCCGGCGGAGAGGAACGCGCCGTTCGTCGAACGGCTCAACGTCGAGCCTTCGGTCGCGAGAAACGTCTCTGCTTCCAACGGCTGCCATCGTGCGCCCGGACCTTGCTTCGAGAGCCATTGATCCACCAGCGGCGCGTTCTCGGACGAGAGCAGAGTTGTGGCGTTCTTCTTGTCGGATGCCGTCACCAAGGACTTCCAACGTTGCCGTTCACGGGCCACGGCCACGTCTTCGTCGTAGGAGATTTCACCTTTCAACACGCCGGCGAACACCGCCTGGAGCGCGTAGTAATCTTCCTGCGAGATGGGGTCGAACTTGTGCGCGTGACAGCGCGCGCAGTTCGCGGTGGTGCTGGAGAACGCGGCCATCGTCTGCGTCACCATGTCATCGCGGTCGAGATAGTCGAACGTGACCGGCGCCGTGGCGTAGGTGCTCATGTCGAACGTGCCCGCACCCAGATAACCGAGCGCCGCCGTGAGCCGTGGTTCATCGGGATAGAAGACGTCCGCCGCGAGCTGCTCCCGGATGAAGCGCGGCCACGGCGTATCTTTGTTCAGCGCTTCAATCACGTAGTCGCGGAAGCGCCACGCATTGTCGCGGCCGATGTCGTGTTCGTAACCGTGCGAATCGGCGAAGTGAATCGTGTCGAACCAATGCCGCGCCCAGCGTTCGCCGTAGCGCGGTGAATCGAGGAGACGCGTGACGAGCTTTTCGTAGGCGCGCTTGTCTTTGTCGGCGACGAATGCGGTGACTTCATCCGGCGTTGGCGGCAAACCCGTGAGGTCATGGCTGACGCGGCGGATGAGCGTGCGGCGGTCCGCTTCTACGGACGGCGTGAGTTTCTTCTCCGCCAGCTTGGTGTTAATGAAGGCGTCGATGGGGTGGCCCTTCGCTGAAGGCAAAGCCGGCTTCACCAACGGTGCGAGCGACCAGTGCGGCTTCGTCTCAGCTTTTGTTCCCGCCAGCGCATCGGGCCACGCGGGTCCGGCATCGATCCAGTCGCGCAACGTCTTCACCTCGACGGTCGTGAGCCGTGGCGCGTTGCTCTTCTTCGGCGGCATCACCGTGTCCCCGTCCTCGCCGCTGACGAAGCGGATGAGCGGACTCGCCTTCGCGTTGTGTGGAAGGATCGCCGCGTGTCCGCTATCGCCACCCTTCAGCGCGATGTCGC
>JAYVWQ010000075.1:0-4885 GCA_043785945.1 Akkermansia sp. | reverse complement strand
ACGGCGGGACTCAATCCCCGCTTGCCGCAATTACCGCCTATTTCTTCTTCACGCCCTGCTTGAACAGTTCCTTGTTCTTGTCGGCTTCGCTCAGGCCGGTGTCGATCTTGGCCCGGAACTCGTTGTCGAATTCCTGCAGTTCCTTGAGCGGGACCGCGATGACGGTGCCGGCGGCCACGGAGTCGCCTTCGCCCTTGGAGGTGAGCACGCGCATGTTGATGGGCGTGTTCTCGGTGGCGGTCTTGATGACGCTTTCCTGACCGGGTTCAAGTTTGAGGAGGTCTCCGGCGGTGAGGGTGCCGGCGGGTTTGCTGTCCTCAGCTCGGGTCACACTGATGGTTTTGGACACGGGATAGATGTGCTTGGGATCGGCCAGGGCGGCGGTGACATCCGGCGAAACAGGATTGGCCCCGCTGGCGGCTTGGTCGGCGAGGGTCTTCTTTTCAGCAATAGTTTTCTCCACCTGATCCTTCAACGCTTCCTTGGTGGCGGTGTCGATGGGCGTGGCTTGGGGATTGGGCTTGTCGCCGAGTTGTTTGCGCCGGGCGTCTTCGAGTTCGGCCTTGGCGGCGCGGGCTTCGGCGCGTTCGGCGCGGGCTTCGGCCTCGGCCTGTGCAGCGCGGGCCTCGGCGATTTCGGCGGCGTCGCGCGCCTGTTCGGCGGCGGCCTTGGCCTTCTCCGCGTCTTCGCGGGCCAGGCGTATTTCCGTGCGGGTCTGTTCCACGCTGGTGGCGAGGGCGTATTGATCGGCGGCGTAGCTGGCCACCATCCAGTCTGTCACCCAGTAAGAGGGCGCGGGATAAACCGGATACGGCTGCCAATAGTAGGCGTTATAGCGGTACCAAGGATCGCCGTACCAGCCCCACGAGTAGTGAAAGGGGTGATAGATGGGCAGGCCGATGGGCGTGTACCAGAAGGGGTCGTACCAGAAACCAAAGAAGGCGGGCGCAAAATAGACGGGCCGATAAACGTAGCCGCAGCGGCCGGGGTAGTAGTGCCGGGTGACGATGTGATCGTGGTGGATGATGGTGGTGTTCTTGATCACGAGGTTCTGCCGCACTTCCACGGTCTTGGAAACCGGTCGCCCGCCAGTGTCGCGGGCGACGGATTCGCGCGCGCGCGCGGTGCCGAAACGGTTGTAATGCACATCGGTGGTGACGGTGCTCTTGTCGGGGCGAATGGTTTCGGTGCGTTTTTCACGGCCCAGATCGTATTGGGTAATCTGCCGGGTGCCGTCGGGCTGTCGCACCTCCTTGGTGGCCACGCGGCCGGTTGGGGCGATGCGCTGGGTCTGCTGGACGCCAGTCTTGGGATCAACGGTGGTTTGTCCGCGCATCATGCCGGAGGGAGCGCGCTGCTCGATGACGCCATTCGCTCTCTTCACCTCGGTCAACGGAGCCTGGGGCACGACGCGCGGCGGAACGGAGGGCCGGGCGACGGCGGGAGATTCGCCGGGCAACCGACTGATGGGGCGTGAGTCGCCGGGGACTGGGACGGACGGACGCGCCTCATTCGGGGTCCGGGGCGCGGGCGCACCAGGATTGATGCCGGTGTTGCGCGGGCCGCTGTTGGGCGGGTTAACCGCGCCCGAGCCGCCCGGCACGACGGCGGATCGGTTCGCCCCGCCGGAGTTTCCGGCGCCGATGGCTGGGTTGACCCCGCCCGAACCGATCGGCGTTCCCGGAGCGCCGATGGGGCGGTTCCCTCCGCCGGAACCAATCGGTGCTCCCGGCGACCCGATGGGGCCGGGATGGCCGACGGGCGCGTTTGGGCGAGGATTGGGACTTTGCCTGGCCGGGGGCTGATTTTTCCGCTCTTGCTGGCCATCCCCGGCCGGAGAAGCCGTAAGCCCGGCCATAAAAATCAAACCCAAGCCCGCCGCCCGGCGAAAACCACAACGCGACGGCGCCCGGAGCGGAGGCATTGCCAGGTCCATCGTGATGATGACATTTGCATTCATGGACAGACGATAGTGCAAAATCATCCCGACGCACTCCTGATTCACGGCAAATTTAAGCGCCCGGCAGAGACGACCTGAAAAAAGGCCAGGGCCCGACGACGTGTGGTTCACATCAGCAAGCGGCGGACGCGCGTCCAACTGCCGGTGACGGCGGCGGGCGGCAGAGTGATGATGATGACGCCAGCAAGGATGACCAGTGCGCCCCAGAAGAGTTGCACCCGAATACTTTCGCCGAGCACCGCCCAGCCGAGAAAGACGGCGATCACCGGGTTGACGTAGGCGTAGGTGGAGACACGGCTGGGCGTGCTCGCCCGGAGCAGCCAGACATAGGCGCTGAAGCCAATCCATGAGCCGAAGACGATGAGATAGCCGAGCGCAGCGAGAGAACGGCCGCTCACGCGCGACCAGTCGGTGCGCCACGGTTCGCCAAGCAATGTGCCGACGAGCAACAGTCCCGCGCCGCCGCAGATCATCTGCGAAGCCGCGTTCATCCAGGGCGAGGCGGTGTTCGGCGAGTGTTTCGCGTAGAGCGAACCACCCGCCCACGCCGCACCAGCGGCGATCAACGCCGCCGCGCCCCAGCCGTCCATCGGGCCATGAGCTGCTCCGGTCCGGCTCTGCACCAGAATGATCACCCCGAGGAAACCGATGATGATACCCACGACCGTTCGGGCTTGGGGACGCACCCCACCGGGGCGCAACCAGTCAAGAACCGCGAACCAGACCGGGGTCAGTGCGATCAGGAGCGCGGTGAAGCCCGAGGAGAGATGCTGCTCCGCCCACATCACGAGGCCGTTGCCCCCGACCAGCAGCAAGCCCCCCGCGACCGCCGAGTGCCGCCACTGCGCGGTCGAAGATTTTGCCCCGCCCCGCAGGCGCAGGAAAGCGTAGAGCAAGCCGCCTGCGATCAGGAAACGCACCCCGGCCGCCGAGAAGGGCGGCAGCGTCTCGACGACCACACGAATGGCCAGGTAGGTCGAACCCCAGACGACATAAATGGCGGCGAAGGCCAGAACCAAAGTGGTCCGAGACGGAGACGGTGTGGATGGTGTGTTCATGGTCATGGCTCGCGAGCGCCAGAACTGCGGGAAATAAAAAACCCGCCGTTCGGTGGCAGGTGGCGAAAACAGGTTGCTCCTCAGTTCATTCGCGAATCTCGCCGCGCGTGGCGACGCGCTGGGCCGGGCAAATCAGCCAGGCCACGACCTGCGCCCACGCTTTATTGAGCGCGGACACGGACGGCGACTTGGCTTCATTCACGAACATTGCGGCGGACATTTCCGGAAGAGAGCGGCCATGTCAATCCGCTACCACGCGATACGTCTGCAACTTTCCCCACGGCGGCCAGACCCCGTCCTTGCGCGGCGGCTGTCCGTTCGATCCGGAGATGATGAGCGTCTTTCCGTCCGCCGTGAACCGCGCGTGCGTGATGCGCTTCTTAGTGTCGAGGGAATGAACGAGGCTGCCGTCAGTCGCGGAAAACAAGGCGGCGTTCCAAGTGCCCTGCGCCTGGCGTCCCGCCATGACGAAGTGCCGGCCATCGGGATGCCAGGCGACCGTCTCCATGAGACCGGAGCCGTGCTGTCCGTCTTTGATTTGGTCGAGGCGTTCGCCCTTCGACCAGTTCCAGCGCTGCCACGTCATCTTGCCATTGCCCGCCATTGGATCGGTCATCGGTCCCATGCCGCAGCCGAGGAGTGACATGCCGTCGGGCGAGAAGGAGAGTCCGTAGATGCCGCCGCAATAGTGATGCGTCTTGATCGATCCCCACGAGGTGAAGTCCGGCGAAGTCCACTGCGCGACGGGCTTGGCGTTGATGCCCGCTGAAATTTCCCAGACGCGGACTTCCCCCATCATGTTGGCGGCGGCGAGATGCTTGCCGTCGGGGCTGAATGCGCAACTGAGCACGGGCGGCGTGTGGGTGAACGACGCGACCACTTCCCCGCTGGCGGTGTCGAAGACTTTGACCGACGGCTCCTCTTCCGCCGCCGGTTCATACTTCCAACCGCCCGGCAAATACTGGCCCGTGGTGCTGGCGACGCGGCGGCCATCGGGCGAAAGCGCGAGCCTCCAACTCCAGAACCGGTGCGCTTGCACCCGGCTCGTGCATTGACGTGTCGCCACGTCAAACCAGCGCAGCATCCCGTCGTAGCCGCCGGAAATGACGGTGCGGCCGTCCGGCAGCAGCACGCATCCGCTCGCGAACGACGAATGTTTTTCCTCGAAGGCCTCAGCCTGGCCGCTGGCCGTGTCCACCGCGTAGAGCGCGCCGTCGGCACAGGCGACGAACGCGCGGCGGCCGTCCGGCGTGATGGCGAGGCCGAGCGCGCCGGTGGGCAGCTTGTGATCGTGATCGAGGGTGAGCTTCATGGTCAGGCCAGCAGTTCGCGGATCGGCTCCGCCTTGTTCTCGACGCGATGAAACGTCGGCATTCCCGGCAGGTCGTATTCGGCGTGCGGGTCAATACCCAGCGCGGTGAAGATCGTCGCGAACAGATTCTGCTCGTTGTATGGCTTCTCGATCACGTCCACGCCGTCGGCATCGGTCGCGCCAGTCACGACGCCGCGCTTCAACCCGCAGCCGGTCATCATCATGCTCCAGGCATTGGGATAGTGATCACGACCGCGTGCGGGATTCATCCACGGCGTGCGGCCGAATTCCCCCATCGCGATCACGAGCGTGGAGTCGAGCAGGCCGCGCGCTTCGAGATCGTTGACGAGATGAAAGAGCACGCGATCCAGCTCCGGCACGAGCATCTGGTGAATCTCGTGCTGGAAGACGTGGTTGTCCCAGTTGATGCCGTTGGCCACCATGACGAAGGGCGCGCCGTGCTCCACGACATCCCGGCCGGCCGCTGGACGTGGCGGATCCAGATGCAGGGTTTCGACGGCGCGACCGTGACTTCCACGCTTGAGGTCGGCGCCA
>JAYVWQ010000074.1:0-3580 GCA_043785945.1 Akkermansia sp. | reverse complement strand
TGCGTCATCCTGGCGAGTCGGGATTCACGCAAAATTACAAATGCCGATTTAATCAGCGGTTCCTTAGATGCGTCGGCCTTGGTGATCGTCCCCTGCCCTTCTCCAGCCTACTTCCCCGCCGCCCACTTCGTGGCGTTGAGCAGCAGTCGCTGATACTCCGGCAGGTCGTGGGCGCGGGCATCATGGCCAAGCGCGAAGCCCACGATGCGGGCCTGCGGATGTTTCACGACGAAGACGCTGGGATGCGGCTTCTGGTATTTCTTGCTCGCGGAAGTTTCCGCCAGCACCTCAAGGGCCGCGCCCTTCTCATCGGGCATCATGTAGTAAAGCTCGTCCGTGATCTTGAAGCTCGGCGTCACGCCCTTGGTGATCGGATGTTCCTTGTTCAACACGTTCACCGTGAATTCGCCGAGTGAGTCATGCCCGCGCGCCCCGCCGCCGGCCAGCACGCGATTGTATTCGGGCCAGTCGGCGTAGTTGTACCAGAGGCCGGGATGCAGCAGAATCAAACCCTTGCCCGCCGCCGCAAATTCAAACAGCGCCTTGCGACAATCCGGCGTGGCCCACTTAGCGGCGTTCACGCTCAGGATGGCGACATCCACGTTCGCCAGTTCCTTCGCCGTGACCGCGCCGTCCTCGGTGTAGTTCACGGAATACCCGGCGGCCTTGAGCGTCGCCGTGTCGGCGAGATTGAAGAACTTTTGGTAGTCATGCGAACTGCCGCCCCCGACGAGCAGCACCTTCGTGCCTGCGCCCCAGGTGAACGGAGCCGCCGGAGCAACCGGCGCCGCCGACGCCGTGGGCTTCAACGCGCCCGTCAGCGGGGCATCGCTCAAATCCGCCGTCACCGCCACGGTCGTCGGCGCCACAGCGTTGTTGAAGCTCTCGAAGGAAACCTTTTCCACCACCGCGCCGCCCTTGAGCTTGAGGCTGTAGAGGCGCAATTGATCGCCCTGCGTCAGATTGTTCACGAGTCGGGAGCCCGGCACATCGGTCACGCGGTTGTAGTCGCCGAACTCCTCGCCGTTCTTGGAAACAAATTCCTCGGTCGCGCCGCCTGCGTAATGGACCGTGACCTTGAGCGCGGGAATTTTATCTGGCACCGCTGGAAAACCCCAGCCCGCCACGCCGCCAAGGATGTGCAACTGCTTCGCCGCCACGCCGACCTTGACCTCGACCTTCTGCGGCACCTGAGTTTTGGAGAACGATCCGGTCTGCCCGCCCTTGAGCACCATCACGTCGTTGCCCAGCGGTGTCTTGGCCGGGTCAGCGATGCGGAACGGCACGCCCAGCGCCGTCACGATGCCGCGCTTGTTCAGGTGGAGCCGCTGGTTGTCGGCTTCAACAGAAAGGTACATGCCCTTGCGACTGTCGGCCGTGAGCGCGGGCGTGAGGTCGATGAAACGGAAACGCGTCTCCGCACCGCAGACGTAGGCGAGAATGTCGCGCAAACCTTCCGCGCCGAGCGCCTCCAGACCTTCGGGCATGAGCGAACGCCCGGTGTTGCGGCGCGTACGGATGTTCTCCTTGCGGATTTCCTGTTCGCCCGCCGCGTTGCGCAAAGCCACGATGCTGTTGTTCTCGCGGGTGATCACGCCGTCGTAGGATTCGCCATCCTTGGTCTCGATGCTCCAGGCGGCGAAACTCGGGTCCACCTCGCGATTGGGATCGAGCACCGCCACCAGCAATTCTCCCGCGCCGTGCGCGCCCATGCCGTCGAGCGCCGGGCCGACCAGCGCGCCCGTGCCGCCGAACTGATGGCAGACCGCGCAGTTGGCCGTGAACAGTTCCTTGCCCTTGACCACGTTGCCGGGCTTCTCCACCTCGGGGGTGAACTTCGCGATGAGCGCGTCCTTTTCCTTCGCCTCCGGCCCGCGCAACTTCGCGATGACGGCGGTGGCGCGTTCGGAAACCTTCGCGTCGGGATGCAGGCGCAAGCGATGGGCATTGGCCGGCCCGAGCAGCGGGAACGGCACCGCACCGGAATCCAAGGCGTTCACCAGCGCCATCGACCACGAAGAACGCTTGAGCAACTGGTTGAACGCCGCCGCCTGCGCAACGCCGTCCATGTTGGGCAGCGCCTGAACCAGCGCCGCGCCCACCACGTCATCGGGCAGCGCGCCGAGCGCCTCGACCACGCGCAACTGCAACGCGGGCGATGTACCTTCCTTGAGCAAGCCGGTGACGGCGGGCAAAATGTCTGCACTCACCTGACGAACCCCGAGCAACGTCGTCGCCACTTCGGCACGCGTGTCGTCAGGCACGGACTTGTCGGACAACTGTTTGGTCAGTTCACCGATCTCGCGCTTCACGTCGCCGCTCAGCGTGCCCGCCTGATCCCAGCGCACCGCGAGCGGCAGCGCGGCGGAGGCGAGGCGGGCGTTCTCGGAGCCAATAAGTTTCTGCAACGCCGCCTTGAGTTCGGGCGTGAACGCCGGCGCAGCCAGCTTGGTGTTGCCGGAAAGCGTGTTGAGCATGGCCACCTTTACGGCGTCCTGTGACGCGGGCCGCGCGGCGAGCGTGATGACCAGCTTGGCCGCTTCATCCGTACTGCCGCCCGCCACAAGCATGCCGGTGATGGGTGCGATGAGCGCGGCGTTCTTCTGCGAGTCCGCACCGGAGACGGCGGCTTCGAGGAAGAGCGCGGGGGCTTTGGCGGCCACCATCATAAAGGCCGCCTTAGACCATGCGTCATCCAGCGTGGCATAAATGCCGACGAGCGCGTTCGCGACTTCCGCATCTGGCGTGGTCTCGGCCAGCGCGAGCAATGCTTCGAGACGCACGCGCGGGTTCGTGTCCTGCGTGAGTTTGAGGGTGGCGGACTTCGTCGCGGTCTTGGTGACGGCGGCCACCTGCATGGCGTTCTTGCGCACGGCGGCATTGGCGTCACCAGCGGCGGCGGTCAAGGTCGCGGCATCAGCCTGACCGAGACGGGCCAAGGTCCAGAGCGCGGCGACGCGGGCCTGCGGCGTCTTCTGTGCGGCGACGACTTTTCGGAGTGCGGGCACGGCGTCGGCCTTGTTGGCTTCCACCAGCAGGCGCACGGCGTTCTGCCGGACATGATCGTTCGGATGATCGAGCGCCTTCACCAAATCAGCCGAGCTGGCGCGGGCGAGATTCGGCCGCTCGAGTTTCTTCGCGTCCTTGTGATCGATGCGCCAGACGCGGCCGTAGTAATGATCGCGGTCCGGGCGAACGGCCGCGTTATGCGGGCCGTGCTTGGGTCCGCGCGTGTCGTTGTGGACAATGGCCTGGTTGCAGAAGTCCACGACATAGACCGCACCATCCGGGCCGGTGCGCACCTCGATGGGGCGGAACCACAGGTTGCGCCCGGCCGCGAATTCCACCGTCTCGCGCCCGGCCTCGCGGTTCGCGGCGTAGGTCACGCCGTTCGGTTTCACCACGGCGTTGTAGAGGATGTTGATGGTCGGCTCGGTCGTGAAATAAGTGTCATTCCACTTCTCCGGCCAGGCCCCGCCGCCGTAGATGACCGCGCCCGCCGCCGCCGTGAAGCGGCCGACTCTCGCCCGCGCCAGCTCGGCTGATTTGGTGAAGGCGCTCGATCATCCGAACGATCATG
>JAYVWQ010000073.1:0-5441 GCA_043785945.1 Akkermansia sp. | reverse complement strand
AATGAAAGGATGGTTATGAACAAGAAACGCATTCTGCTCGTGGACGACGAAGCCAGCATCACCCGAAGCATCAGGCTGAACCTTGAGACAACGGGCCGCTACGAGGTGCAAACGGAAAACATCGCCGCCAACGCGTTCGCCACGGCGTGCCGGTTCAAGCCGGATCTGATCCTCCTTGATGTGATGATGCCGGGCGCGGACGGCGGTGATGTGGCCGCTCAGATGCAGGGCAGCCTCTCGCTCAAGGACGTGCCCATTGTCTTTCTCACCGCCCTGGTCTCGAAGCGCGAGACCGGCGGAGGCGTATCCCACATCGGTTCGATGGCTTATCTGGCCAAGCCCGTCGAGTGGCACATATTGCAAAAGTGCATTGAGGAACGCATCGGGAGTTGAACTGGTGCCGGCCACGGGGCCGGTTTTGAACATTCTCCCATCACGATTATGGCCACGGTCACCAAGGCTGAGTTGCTGCGTCCGGACAATCGAGTGATTCCGTCCCTGCTGCAGCAGGCGTCGCAGAGGCGGAAGGACAACTCGTGGGTGATGGCGGGCTTGCTGGGGCTGACGGTTTTATTGACCGGGCTGGCCTTTCGGCTGGTCCGATCCCAGGAGAACGTGGCGCTGGAAGCCCAGTTTCATCTCGACGGGGCAGAACGCGTCCGGGCGGTGAAGCAGGAGATGGAACTGAACTTCGAGCTGATGCAATCGCTGGTTTCATTTTATGCGGCGAGCGAGGAGGTGAAGCGCGAGGAGTTCGAGCGCTTTGTCATGGCCCCCGTGGGACGGCACCCGTGGATTCAATCGTTGCAGTGGTCTCCGCGGATTGCCCGCGCGGAGCGGGCTGGTTTTGAGCAGGCCAACCGGGAAGCGCGGTCTCCCGACTACCGGATCACGGAGCAGGATTCGAGCGGGAAGATCATCCGGGCAGAGGAGCGGGAAGAATATTTTCCAGTCACCTACATGGTCCCTTTTCAGCCGAACATCCGGGCCTACGGCTTCGATCTGTTGTCCGAGGCGGATCGACGGCAGGCCTTGCGGGCGGCGCGGGATACAGGGGAAATGCGAGCCAGCGCGGGGGTGACGCTGGTGCAGGGCGAGCGCGGGTTTCTCCTCGTGGCCCCGGTATATCGAACCAATCCGCCCCCCGCCACGCCGGAACTTCGGCAGGCCGCCCTGGCCGGATTTTGTGTCGGGGTTTTCCGACTCCGCGCTCTCGTCGCGCACGCCCTCCAATCCATCCGCCCCAGCGCCATGGACCTCGCCCTCTATGATGCCACAGAGGCCACCGGTCCGACTCTGCTCGATTTCCAATCCGCCGCGTCGCCGCCGCGAGAGACTCCATCCGACCTGCTGACCGCGCCGCCCGGTTTGCAGCATCGCGCCGTTTTGAACGCAGCGGGGCGTGCCTGGCTGATCGTCTGCACACCGGCCCCGGCTTACCTGACCTCATTCTCGCGCTGGCCGAGTTGGAGCACCCTGGGTGGAGGCGCAGCGCTCACCGCTTTTCTCGCGCTGTCTTTCCTGCAGGACCGTCGCTATGCCGTGTCCTTGGAAGGCCGGGTGGCCCGGCGCACCCAGGAACTGGCCGGGGCCTACCGGGAACTGGAGGACGAAATCAGCGTTCGCAGCCGCACGGAAAAGGCGTTGCGCCTGAACCAGGAACAACTCCACGCGATCATCAACAACACCACCGCCGTCGTTTATTTGAAGGATCCCCAAGGGCGCTATCTCCTCGTCAACCATCGCTACAAATGGCTTTTTGGCGTGACCGATGCCGGGATTATCGGACGCACGGATCGAGACATCTTCCCGGTGGAGATCGCCGACGCGGTGCGCGCCAACGACCTCAAGGTGCTGGCGGCCGGAACCGCGCTGGAAATGGAGGAGGTCGTGCCCCACCAAGGCGAACCGCGCACCTATCTCTCGACCAAGTTCCCTCTCCGCGACGAACAAGGTTCCGCTTATGCCGTCTGCGGCATCTCCACCGACATCACCGAGCGCAAGCGCATGGAGGAAGCCCTGCAAGCCAGCCAGCAGCGCTACGATCTCATCATCAATGGGATCAACGACGGCATCTGGGACTGGAACCTCGTCACCAACCAAGTCTATTTCTCTCCGCATTGGAAAAGTATGCTCGGCTATGCGGAGCACGAGGTGAAGAACACCTTCTCGGCCTGGCAGGAATTGCTGCACCCCGACGATGCGGAACGCTCGACCCTGACCATCCGGGCCTTTCTGGAGGGCGACCGCCCGGTCTATGAATTGGAGCACCGGCTCCGCCACCGGGACGGCACCTACCGCTGGATTCTGGCGAGGGGCGTCGTGTTGCGGGACGAGCACGGCCAGCCGGTGCGCCTGGCGGGGACCCACGTTGATCTGACCGAGCGCAAACGGACTGAGGAACAGTTGCGCCAGGCCAACAGCGCCCTCGCGGATCGGCAACGGCAACTGACCAGCGCCCTCGCCGACCTGGAGCAGACTCACGCCCAACTGCAATCGACCCAGCTCCAGTTGATCCAGGCCGAAAAACTGGAATCCATCGGCAAGCTCGCCGCGGGCGTGGCCCACGAGGTGAAGAATCCGCTTCAGACTATGCTCATGGGGCTGACCTATCTCGAAAGCAAAATTTCCGGCTCTGGGGCCGACGTGCAACTTACCTGCTCGGACATGCGCGAAGCCATCAGCCGCGCCGACACCATCGTCCGCGGCCTGCTGCAAATGTCCGGCAATCCGAATCTCGACATGACCCTGGAGGATGTGAACGTCGTTTTGGAAAAGGCGCTCGGACTGGTGAACTACTCATTGAACGCCGCCCGCATCAGCGCCATCCGCCGCCTCGACTCGAGCCTGCCCCGCGTGTGGATGGATCTGGGCAAGATGGAGCAAGTCTTCATCAACCTCCTCACCAACGCCATTCACGCCCTGCCGCAGGGAGGCACGATCTATGTGAGCACCTTCGCCGAACACACCTCCGTCGGGCCCAACGGCTCGCCCCGAGCGGAGGGCGAGCCAACCGGCCAGGTTATCGTGCAAATCCAAGACACCGGCTCTGGCATCCCCCCTGAGCATCTGGATCGACTCTTCACCCCCTTCTTCACCACCAAGCAAAAGGGTCTGGGCACCGGCCTGGGCCTGTCCGTCACCAAGTCCATCGTGGAACTGCATGGCGGTCACATCGAGCTGATCAACGCCCCCGGGGGCGGAGCTCGCGCGACCGTCACGCTCCCCACCGCCCAGGAGAATATCTATGAAAAAGGCACGCATACTCTATGTCGATGACGAGGTCGGCGCAGCCCGGCTGCTCAAGCTGAACCTCGAAGCCACGGGCCGTTACGAAGTCCAGGTGCAGAACTGGCCCGAGGATGCTCTGGACACGGCCCGCGTGTTCCAGCCCGACCTCGTCCTGCTGGACCTCATCATGCCCCGTCTGCCCGGCGGCAATGTCGCGGAACTGTTTGAGCACGATCCCGCGCTTAAAAACATCCCCGTCGTTTTCTTCACCGCTTCCGTCCGACCGGAGCGCATCGAGGATCACGACGGCATCATTTGCGACCATCCCTGCCTGGCCAAGCCGGCCTGGCTCGATCAAATCGCTGATTTCATCGATGCGAATCTACCCCCAGCGGTGCGCGCGGCCCTGCCCGCACCGCTTCCCCCGCCGGCGGCCTCCCACGCCTTCACCACCACGGCCACGCGCTAACCCCTGCCATTATGAGTGCGAAAAATACCTTTGAAATTCCGTTCCTCGAAGAGGAGCGCCTCGCCGCCCTGCGACGCTACCGAATCCTCGACACCCCGCCCGAGCCGGTCTTCAACGAACTGGTCTTCCTCGCCCGCACCATTTGCGGCACGCCCATCGCCCTCCTCACGCTGGTGGACGCAGACCGCCAATGGTTCAAGGCCCGCCTCGGCCTGGACGCTGCCGAGACGCCGCGCAGCGTGGCCTTCTGCACGCACGCCATCCTCGGACATGATTTGATGGTGATCCCGGACGCCCAACAGGACGCCCGTTTCCGGAACAACCCGCTCGTGACCAGCCCGCCCTTCATTCGCTTTTATGCCGGAGCACCGCTCCGCACGCCCGATGACTTGGCTCTCGGAACTTTGTGCGTGATCGACCGGGTGCCCCGGGTGCTGTCGCGCGAGCAGAAACACGCGCTCCAATCCCTGGCTGAAATCATCGTGGCCCAACTCGAAGCCCGCCGTCGGGAACTCGAATCAAACCGCGGCCCGGAACACGAATTGGCCTCTTGAGCAGGCCGGAAGATCGGGCGGTTCCCGCGCCTCGAGACCCGGCATCTCGCGGAGAAGACTAGGAACTTCGGACCTTCAACAATCGTTTTAAGAACTGCCCCGTGTGGCTGTCGGCGCAGGCCGCGACCTGCTCCGGCGTGCCTTGCGCCACGATGCGTCCGCCGCCGTCGCCGCCTTCGGGACCGAGATCGATCACCCAGTCCGCCACTTTGATCACGTCAAGGTTGTGCTCAATGATCACCAGCGTGTTGCCGGAGGCCCGCAGTTTGAAAATGACTTCGAGCAACTTGTCCACGTCGGCGAAGTGCAGGCCGGTGGTCGGCTCGTCGAGAATGTAGAGCGTGCGCCCGGTTTGTTTGCGGCTGAGTTCCGCCGCCAGTTTCAGCCGCTGGGCTTCGCCGCCGGAAAGCGTCGTCGCGCTCTGGCCGAGACACAGATAACCGAGACCGACTTCCGCCAGCGTCAGGCATTGCTCGTAAATCTGCGGCACCGCGCGAAAGAAATTCACCGCCTCATCCACCGTCATGGCCAGCACGTCGGCGATGTTCATGCCCTTGTAGGAAATCTCCAGCGTCTCGCGGTTGTAGCGTTTGCCGGCGCAGGCTTCGCACGTCACATAAACCGGCGGGAGAAAGTGCATCTCGATCTTGATCAAGCCGTCACCCTGGCACTTCTCGCAGCGCCCGCCCTTCACGTTGAAGCTGAACCGGCCCGCGCTGTATCCCCGGATGCGCGCGCCCGGCAGCTTGGTGAAGAGATCGCGGATGTGATTAAACATGCCGGTGTAAGTCGCCGGATTGCTGCGCGGCGTCCGCCCAATCGGCGTCTGGTCGATGACGATCACCTTGTCGAGCAACTCCTTTCCTTCGATGGCGCGATGCTGGCCGGGCGTCTCCTTCGAGCCGTGCATGTGGCGGAAGAGCGCGCGCTGGAGAATGTCCACGACCAGCGTGCTCTTGCCGCTGCCGCTCACGCCGGTCACGCAAGTCAGCGTGCCGAGCGGGATGCGCGCATCGACGTTCTTGAGGTTGTTCTCCGTCGCGCCGAGCACTTCGATCCAGCCGCGCTCCTTCGACGGCTTCACGCGTTGCTTCGGCACGGCGATGCTCAACTCGCCATTCAAATACTTGGCCGTGATCGAGCGTGGTGATTGCAGCAGTTGCTCCAAAGTTCCCGCGCCGACAATC
>JAYVWQ010000072.1:0-5142 GCA_043785945.1 Akkermansia sp. | reverse complement strand
CTCCGCCTCGTGGCGGTTGATTTCTTCCACCGTCACACGCATCCGCTTTACTTCGCGGTCGTTTCGGGAGCCGATGAGTTTCTTGATGATGAATCCGATCATGAAAAGTGGGCGGAAACTACGGGAGGCACCGGAGCGCGTCAAAGACTTTGGCGGTCAAGCAGGCTTCTTCAATCCCCGATCCCCAATCCTCAATCCTCAATCCAAAATTTCCGTTCCGGGGAGGGGCAATTGAGGATTGCGGATTGGAGATTTTGGATTGGGGCTTGCGGAAGGAAGGCGCGCGGTGCGCCCTTTACATTCCCTCACGCCCGCAGCGCACGGAACTCGCTGAAGAGCCGGTTCACGCTCGTTTCATCCGCCGACTTGCGCGGCAGGAGGACGAAGAACATCGCGCCATCCGGCCGGGCCGCCGCCAGCACCACGCTGTCGGTGAAGAGCCAGCGCAAGGTTTCCGGCGCAGCCCCGTGCCCCACTGTGCGCTGCATCGTTTCCAGCCGGTGCCACAGTTCGGTCAGCGTGGGTTCGGGGAAACGTGTTTCCCAAACCGTGTTGAAAACTGCGCCGGTGGTGTGGCGCAGGCCGCAAGCCAGCGCGCCCGGCGGGCGAGCCGCGCGACCAAACCAGCGGTTGAGGAACTCGCTCATCGCGCCGCGCCCTCCTCGCAGAGCGAGACGATGGCCTCGGGTTGGAAGTGCAGCACGGTGCGCGGTCCCGCTGCGGCGGACGCCTCGAACATCTCCAGCGCGCCAAGTCCGCTCACGCTCTTGAACCATTCAGTGCCGCGCAGCAGTTCGGCCAGTTCCGTCGCGCGCGTTGCGTCACCCCCGTTGCTCACGAGCACGCGTCCCTCGATCGACACGACGAGCAGCGCGCCAGTCGCCGGCAGGGAGGCACTTTCTGATGCGGTCAATTCCAGCGCGGGAAAATGTTTGGCCACCGGGGCGGCGACCGGTTCTTCGGTCGAGGCAGAGTTGTTTTCGCCACCTGCTTCCTCATCGCGGAGCTGCGCCGATTCCATAAGCAGCATTTCCCAATGGCGCGAGATGGTCGGCTCGGCCGGCTCGCGGTAGGGCTTCAGCCGGAACTCGCCGTCCTTGAGATTGAGCAGGTGATAGAACGCGGCCTCACCGCGCAACATCCCGGCCCCGGCGTGAACGATGCCGCCGTTGCGGATGACGATCTCGCCGGACTCGCTCTTGGAAAACACCTCGAGCACGGAGGAATTGCGGCGCAGACATTCGAGTTGGAGGATGTCCTGCAACTCCACGTCGTGCATCACGCCGCGGAACCGCTGCTGGCGCGGCAGGTCGATCAGCTCGTGGAGCGTCAGGAACAAGGTCTGAAAACCCTCGGACGAGGTCGGCTTTTCGAGGAGAATTTCCACGTTCTCATTGGCGAAGGACAACCGCGTCGGCTCGTCGGCGTAGCCGGTCAGCACCACCACCGGGATGTCCGGGAAACGCGCCCGCGCCACGCGCACAAATTGCACCCCGCTCATCACCGGCATCCGGCCATCGACCACGAGCAGATCAAAATTGTGTTCCTTGAGCGCGGCCAGGGCGCGGGCCGCGTTGTCGGCGCGGATGACATTCCAGTTTCCCTGGCTGGCCTGCGCCATCAGTTCGCCGACGAGGAGCAGGAACGCGGGATCATCGTCCACGAAAAGCACAGTCTTTTGACCCGCCGTGACGCTGCTCATGGAGTGCCTTTCGCTTCGGCACGGCGCGCGAGTTCCGCTGTGGCCCGCGCCTGCAAGGGAGCGACGTTGACCAGCTCCAGGCCACGCCGCATCGAGCGGCCCGTCAGCGGGTCAATGGCGAATTCAAACTGCACGACGTTCTTCAGCTCCAGCACAGCCCAGAGCGCAGTCTCGGAAATTTCCGCCGTGTGATTCTCGACCAGCGCCTCCAGCGCGACCACGGCGGTGGCCGCCACTTCGCCGTCGCGGCAGAAGGCCGCCAGCTTTTCCGCCGCTCGCGAATCACTGAGCGTGACCAGAGAGCAGAGGATGGCCGCGCTCCGCGCGTCGTCGTCGTGCGAGGCTTTGAGCGCCGTCATGATTGGAGTCAGCGCCGCCACCCCATGCGCGATGGCGGCGGGCCAGTCTTCCAATTCAACGGCGTGCTCGATGGCCTGCGCGTCGTTCGTGGGCACCCACTCCAAGGATTGCAGCGCCCGCGCGGCAGCCCGGCGCACCAGGGCGTGCGGTGACTTGAGCAGATTCACCAGCGGCGGCATCGACCGCACATTCTTCAACTCCGCCAGGCACGCTAGCGCGGCGGCCTGCGTGGCCGGAGTGGAGGACGTGGCGGCGAGCAGCAGCGCATCCACGGCGGGCGCGCCCAGTGCAGTGGCGGCTTTCAATCGCCCGAGCGCGACCAGCGCGGCGGCGTAATCTTCTTCATGCGCGGCCTCCCATAAAAGTGTGCCGAGCGTTACGGCAGCAGCGCGGCGCACCGGCTCCTCCAGGTCATGCAACGCCTCGACCAGCGCCGGGATCGCGCGCGCGTCGCCGCTTTGTTGCAACGCCGCCGCCGCGGCCAGACGCAGCGCCGGACTCGCGGCCCGCAGCGCCCCGGTCAGCGCCATGACCACGGCCACGCCCGTGTCGAGCATGGTGCGGCGCAATTGTTTTCGTTCCAGCGCCTCGCACCATGATTTCGCGGCGCGGGCGACTTCGGCATTGCTGGCGCGGCGCGCGGCACTGAGAACCGGTTGAGCCTGCGCAGCGGCGGCACTGAGCAGCCATTCCGGCGCGTGCTGTCCCAACAACGATTCAGCCGAGCGCCGCACCGGGGCGGAAGGATCAACGAGTGATTCAATGACACCCCGCAGCAGCATCTCGCCACCCGTCGCGGCGGCAAAGGCCAGAAGCGAGAGGCGCAGCGCCTCGTCCGGCTCGGTCACCACCCAGTGCGCCAGCACCGCTTGCGCGGCTTCGTCGCGGCGCATGGTCAACGTTTCCGCCACCACCTCGCGCAATGCACGGTCGGGCAGTTGGGTCAAAGCGTGAAGCGCCCCGCTGTGTTCACTCTCGGCGGACCGGACCAGCGCCCGCGCTGCGGCCACGCGCACGCGAGACTCGGGATCATTCAGTGCCGCCTGCAACGCCCCGATGGCCCGCCCGTCGTGGACGCGACCAGCCATCTCCATCGCCT
This sequence comes from Akkermansia sp., assembly GCA_043785945.1. GTDB lineage: Bacteria > Verrucomicrobiota > Verrucomicrobiia > Limisphaerales > SIBH01 > JANNGC01. The sequence goes on along the minus strand of JAYVWQ010000072.1, from coordinate 1,981 downwards.
TCTCCCGAATGATGACATTCGGATGGGCGAGAGATTTCTCCAGCATCTCCCACGAAATGGCGGGAGCGGTGGTCATTGTCTGGCTATTCTCAGCAGCCATGAATGTGGTCTGGGACCGGAATCACACTGTTACTTCGAGAGAATGGGCGCAGTTCTTAAATGAGGCAAAAGAGCGCGAGAAGCAGACACCGAGGAAGGTGAAAGTGCAGGTCAACCTTTCGACGGCCAGGCGCGGGACAGGCCGCCGCCGGTTTTTCTTCCGAACGCCCATTGACGAACTGGCTGGCCTTCCTTATCTACGGGCCGTCGCAAACCTGAACTGAAACGCTCATCGAAAGATTTTTCTATGCCGCCCAAAACCGCCGAAAAGCCCGCTGAAACAAGCACCGACCTTAAGATTGAAACCAAGGCCGACTCCAAGGCTGATTCCAAAACCGACTCCAAGGCTCTCGAACCCAAGTTGGACGCCGCCGCCGCCAAGGCCGCCGCCACCCGCGAGCGCGAACTCGAGGCCGCCATCTCCTCCATCACCAAGGCCTACGGCGACGGCAGCATCATGCGCCTCGGTGCCGCCCGGGCCTTGCGCAAGATTGATGTCATCCCCACCGGCGGACTGGCCATTGATCTCGCCCTCGGGGTCGGCGGACTGCCGCGCGGCCGGGTCGTCGAAATTTTTGGTCCCGAGTCCTCGGGCAAAACGACCTTGATGCTCCACGTCATCGCCAACGCCCAGAAGGCCGGCGGTCTGGCCGCCTTCATCGACGCTGAGCACGCGCTTGACCCGGCCTATGCGAAGAAGCACGGCGTGAACCTCGACGACCTGCTCGTCTCCCAGCCCGACAGTGGCGAAGAAGCCTTGAGCATCTGCGAAACCCTCGTCCGCTCCAACGCCCTTGATGTCATCGTCATTGATTCCGTCGCGGCGCTCGTGCCCAAGGCCGAACTCGAAGGTGAGATGGGCATGGCCACCATGGGCATGCAGGCGCGCTTGATGAGCCAGGCGCTGCGCAAGCTCACGGCCATTCTCGGCAAATCCAAAACCACCTGTGTATTCACCAACCAGCTCCGCGAAAAAGTCGGCGTCATGTTCGGCAGCCCCGAGACCACGCCCGGCGGCAAGGCCCTGAAATTCTACGCCAGCGTGCGCATCGACATCCGCCGCAAGGAGACGCTCAAGGACGCGGCGGGCAACGCCATGGGCAACATCACCAAGGTCAAGATCGTGAAGAACAAGGTCGCGCCCCCCTTCACCGAGGCCGAGTTCGAGATCATCTACAACCACGGCATCAACAAGGAAGGGAGCATCATCGACGTCGGCCTGACGCACGGCGTGGTGGAGAAGAAGGGCGCGTGGCTGCAATTCAACGGCGACCTCATCGGCCAGGGCAAGGAAGCCGCGCGCGCGGCGCTCGCCGACAAGCCGGAACTCGCCAAGAACATCGTGGAAGCCATCATGGCCAAGCGCGCCGCGACCACCGCGGCGAAGGAAGCCTGAGCGGACGGACGGTTTGGAACCGGCAGCCCTCTCCACGCCTCGGCTGCCAGTGATAAAGTGGCGGCTACATTGATGAATTACGCACTCGGCATCGACCTCGGGGGCAGCAGCGTGAAGGCCGTGGCCGTGACCCCGGAAGGCCAGCGACTCAGCGACACGAATGTTTCCTTCGATGGGGGCGAGCCGCTGGATTGGTCCCGTCTCATTCAGCGCCTCGTGCAGGAGATGGAATCCCAACAGGGCGGTTGCGCCCAAGCCATTGGTCTTTCCGCACCCGGATTCGCGGCCGCAGATGGCCGCTCCATCGCCGTCATGCCCGGACGTCTGCACGGGTTAGAAGGGCTGGATTGGACGGAGTTTTTGGGAAACGCGGAAACGACTCAGAGCCTGTCCGAACCACTCCCCGCTCGGCCCGGAGCGCGGGCGTCCCGCCCGCCCGTTTCCCAGACTGTCGCCGCGCGAGGGGCGGGCGAGACGCCCGCGCTC
>JAYVWQ010000071.1:0-4398 GCA_043785945.1 Akkermansia sp. | reverse complement strand
AAAATCCACACCCACGGGCTTTCGCATGTTGCTGCGCCCGAGGACGGGCGCGCTCCGGGGCCGACAGGCTTCGCCCAAGCGACTTTTCAGACAGGGTCTCAGTGACAGCCGCAGCCGGTGCCACAGCTCCCGGAGTCGAAATCTTCCGCCGCCGGGATGCGTCCCAGCTCAAAAGTCTTCGCCACATAAGAAGCCACCGTCTCCTGCATCTTGTGGATGGACTGCTGTGCGCCCATGAAGTCGCGCGCCACGGGATTGCTGAAGAACTGCTCGCGGTGCGTTTCGTATTCCGCGATTTCCTCGCCCGAGAGCTGCACGTTCTGAGCCTGCTTGTGCTGGAGATGCTCCCCCTTCTCCGAGAGCAACTGATAGGCCGCCTGCGCCGCCTCATCGTTCAGAAAGGCATCCACCTGACGGCGGACGGCTTGATACTCCGGTTGGTCGAGAATGGTCTGGCAAAGCTCGCGCGTTTTTTCGATGACGATGTTTTCGGTGGTCGTTTCCATAAATTTATTGGGCCGGATGTTCGGCGGCTCGCGCGCAATACAACACACGCCCGCACCGGGTGCAAACAGCGATTTCGGATGGCCCTGCGCTCCGTTGACTCAGGCTCGTGACCGCCCAGCCCGGCCCATTCCGGCGCGGCTCGGAGTTCCAACGCGTCGCCCTCGACGCAATGGCTCTTGCGCTTAGTTGACCGATTCCCCGGCTGCGCGCCTGGCCGGCTTGTCCGTGAGCGGGTAGCGCGGGTCGTCGGTGCGGGCCGTTTTGAGATAGGCCTGAATGCGCGCCACCACGGCGGGTTGGGCGGCGGCGAGGTTGTTCGTCTCGCCGGGGTCGGTGCGCAGGTCGTAAAGTTCCAGCGGCTTGCCGAAAACCTGCACGGCTTTCCAGTCGCCCGTGCGCACGGCTTGTTTGGAACCGCCTTCGTGAAATTCCCAGTAGAAGAACTCGTGGGGCTGCTGCGTCTGGCCGAGCAGGGTGGGGAGCACGGACTGGCCGTCGAGTCCCGCCGGGGTTTTGTCCCGCGCTCGGGCAAGGTCGAGGGCGGTGGGGAGGAAATCCCAGAAGGCCCAGGGCGCGTCATTGGTCTGGCCGGCGCGGATGTGGCCGGGCCAGCGGACGATCATGGGCACGCGGATGCCGCCTTCGTAGAGGTCGCGCTTGATGCCGCGCAGCGGGCCGGAGCTTTGGAAGAACGCGGCCTTGGACCCACCTTCGTTGTGCGGCCCATTATCGCTGGCGAAGAAGATGACGGTGTTCGAGTCGAGCCGGAGCTTCTGCACGGCATCAAGAAGACGCCCGATGTCACGGTCGAGGCGCGTAATCATGGCGGCCTTGTTTTTCTCGGGGTGCGGCCAGTCCTCGTGGGTGTAGGGCGCGTCGTCAGGAATTTCCATGCCGTTGCCGGAGGTTTTGCCCAGCTCGTTGTTGGCGTGGGGCAGGGTGTAGGCGAGGTAGAGGAAGAAGGGCACGTTCTTGTTTAGGCGCACGAAGTTGGTCGCGGCCCGGGTGAACTGGTCGTGGATATAGACGCGCTTCTGGTCATTGGCGTTCGCGTCGAGGAGGAGGATGTCTTCGTTGCGCCAGACATTGGTGGGGTAGTAGGCGTGGGCGGCGGTTTGGCTGAGGAAGCCGAAGAATTCGTCGAAGCCCTTTTTGCCGGGCGTGCCCGTGGTCCCGTCGAGACCGAGGCCCCATTTGCCAATCAAGCCGGTGGTGTAGCCGGCCTTCTTCAGCAACTCAGCGACGGTCACGTCCTCGGGTCGGAGCGGGGTGGCGTCGTTGCCGCGCACGCGGGTATGGCCGCTGTGCTGGCCGGTCATCAGGCACGAGCGCGAGGGCGCGCAGACGGTGGTGCCGCCGTAGCACTGGGTGAAGCGGATGCCTTCCGCCGCGAGGCGGTCGAGGTTGGGCGTCTTAATTTGTTTCTGTCCGTAGCAACCGAGGTCGCCGTAGCCGAGGTCGTCGGCGAGGATGAAGATGATGTTGGGCGCCTGAGCGGAACGGGCGGGCAGGGCGGGGGAAGCGGCCTGTACTAGGGTGAGGAAGAGAATTCCCAGCAAGAGCGAGACGAACTTTTTCATGTTCACGCCGCCTGCTTCAGTTGACCCGCACCCTCACGCAGATACGGAATGGTCAGCGGACCCTGCGGCAGCACAGCCACGCGCGCCTCGGGACCGGCTTCGCGCAGGCAGCGTTCCACTTCCGCCGCAATGTCGGGGCACGGTTGCAAGTGAGCGGCGCGCACGACGTCGTCGGGCACTTGGCTGTGGATGAGCACGCGGGCGCGGCGCTGGATGATGGCTTGAATCTGGGCCTGCCATTGCTCAGGGCGCACGAAGCCAGGCTGGGCGAGCAGGCCGAGCAATTCCTCTGGGCTGCGCACGGTGCGGAGCAACTGATCGAGCGGACTGCCCGCAGGCACGCCCTCGCGACATTCCGCCGCGAGAATGAGCGTGCCGCCCGGCTTGATGATGCGCGCCCCCGCACTCATGCCCTTCACGCCCTGATAGAGATTCATGTCCAGCGGGTAGCCACTGTTGGTCGCGACCACCACATCGAAGGCGGCATCGACCGCCTGCATCGCGGACTGGCGGACGAACTCCGTGCCGACCTTGTGCGCTTGCAAAATGTCGCCGGCAAACACGCCGGTAATCTGCTTCTCCTCGTTGAGCGTGACGTTGAGGAGGAAGGTAGGGCCAGCCCGGAGCGCGATGTCGCGCAGTTCCTCCCAGAGAGGGTTGCCCTGGTTGATGCCGAAGGTGGCGTTTGGATCGCCAATGTTGCGGAAGCCGTGGTTGCTCATCACCGAGCGCAGTCCCGCCACGCCGGGCATGATGCCCTTGATGCCGCCGCTGAACCCGGCGAAGAAATGCGGCTCGATGAAACCAGTCACGATGCGCAGGTCCGCCGCGAGCGCGTGCTTGTTCAGCAGAGCAGGGGTGCCGTCCTGCATCACGCCGACTTGCTGTAGCGCGTCGTCGTTTTCCGGCTCGTGGTTCAGAACGCGGTAATTCGCCACCACCTCGGGCGTGAGCATCTTCTCCAACTCGGCCTTCGTGTTCGGGCGATGCGTGCCGAGCTGGTTGAGCAGCGTGATGTTCGCGCGGGGAATGTGGCTCAGGTGCTCGAGCAGCCACGGGATGATGCGGTCATTCGGCGTGGCCCGCGTGATGTCGGTGAAGAGGATGCAGATTTTCGTCTGCGGCCCGATCAATTCGCGCAGCGGGGAGGCACCGATGGGGGCGGCGAGCGCACCGAGCACCGCGGCCTTTTCATCCGGCAGTCCGGCCTTGTGCGCCGGCGCGATGACGGTGGTGCGGCCGTCCGGGAATTCGACGGGCAACCAACCCTGGCCATAGGCGAGATTGACTTTCATGTGCGGGAAAATCTATCGGCCCGCGAAGGATGTGCCAGAGCAAAACTCGCGTTGGCGCTGCGCCAAAAGCCTGTCCGCATAACTCGGAGCGCGGACGTCTCGTCCGCGCGGCGCGCTGCGGTAGTTCTGGAAACACGCGGGCGAGCCGCCCGTGCTCCGGGCTGGCGGGGAGTCCTTCGGATAGGCTCCCACCACGCGGTCGCGAAATCTGCCCGGCGTAAAATAAGTAGTTGCGCCCGCCTGTGCTTTCCCTTCTATTGGCCCCCGTTGAAGGTCTGACCGGAGCGCAAAAAAGTTTTCGTGGCGATTCGGTTTCCCAAAAATTCCCAATTCAAATTGGTTTCGGGTTTCACTGAGCCTTCGACGACACACAGCACAATTATGAGCAATGGCCCCACAGGCAATGCGCCCGCCGCACAACAACAAGGCGGCAGCGGCAACGGCAATGGTAACGGCGGTGCCGTTCCCGAAATCGGTTCTGGTTATCTGGAAATCTCGGAAAAGGGATTTGGATTTCTACGTTCCCCCGACCATCATTTTTCCCCCAAGCCCTCGGATATTTTCGTCACGCCCGACACGATCAAGAAGAGCTTCCTGCGCGAGGGGGCCTTCGTCGAGGGACTGCTGAATCCGCCTCATCGCGGCAGCAACCCCCAGCTCAAGCAGGTCGAGAAGGTCAACGGCATGGTCTTTCAGGATTACACCAAGGCCGTCCGTTTCGAGAACCTCACGTCCATTGATCCCATCGAGAAATTCCAACTCGAGACTTCGCCGGATTTGCTCGAGACGCGCATCATCGACCTCGTCACCCCCATTGGCAAAGGCACGCGCGGCATCATCGTGGCCCCGCCGCGCACGGGCAAAACCACCATTCTCAAACAGATTGCCAACGCCATCACGACCAACCATCCCGACGTTCACGTCATGGTCCTGCTCATCGACGAGCGCCCCGAGGAAGTGACCGACTTCCAGCGATCGGTGAAGGCGGAAGTCGTGGCCTCCTCGAACGATCAGGA
>JAYVWQ010000070.1:0-5169 GCA_043785945.1 Akkermansia sp. | reverse complement strand
TCATGTTCGTTGCTTCGGTAACCACGAACTTGAGTCAACGAACCGGCACACTCCTCGTCCACCGCCCCGCCCCGGTAACATTTATCCTGAGTCAACTCGGGCCGGAGCCAGCCGCAGAGTTCAGATTGAAATTATTTCTTCCCCCCGCTATTCTCTCCCCATGAAAAAGCGACTGCAAAAAAACCTGCCTAGCCTGGTCGTGTCCGGTCCCGGCATGGGGGCGGGATCTTTGGAGGGACCGGTTGAGATCATGGTGGCCGGAATGGTCGGAGCCTTGGGCGGGTTCGTGCTCGGGCTGCTCTGCGGTTCGCTGGCCCGGCTCATCACCATCAACCGCCACCGGGGCATGATCGGCGGGCGCATCTGGGCGGCCTATGGCGCGAGCGCGGGCGCGCTGGCGCTGGCCATGATGGAATTGATCGATTGAACCGAAGCCGGCGGGGCAGACCGGCTCCTCTCATCTTCCGTCCGCGAATTTTCACTGCGCGTTTGTGCGCGTCGCCGTTTTCTCTAACCTCCTGCGTACATGGTGACGAATCGTTGTTGGGCGGAAGTGGACCTCGCGGCCTTGCGGGGCAATCTCGCTTGGATCCGGCATCGCGTCGGCGCAGGCGTCCCCATCATCACCGTGGTCAAGGCCGACGCCTACGGGCACGGCTTGAAACAAACCGCCGCCCTCCTCATGCAGAGCGGCACGGATATTTTCGGCGTGGCCAATCTCACCGAGGCCCAGGCCATTCGGAGCGTCGGGCGCGGCTGGCCCATTCTCATGCTCGGCGCGTGCCTGCCCGACGAAGTGGAGGCGGCGGTGCGCGATGACGTGATGCCGACGCTTTCGACCTTCGAGGAAGCGCGGGCCTTCGACGCGGCAGCGGCCAAGCTGCGCCGTCGCGCCCCGGTGCAAGTGAAGGTGGACACGGGCATGGGTCGGCTCGGGGTGCCCGCGCCGCAAGCGGTGGCGCTGGTGGAGCGGATTCACGCGCTGCCGCATCTCAGCTTGCACGGTCTCTACACGCATTATGCCTCGGCGGAAGATGACCGGAAATTCTCGAAAGAACAGGCGACGCGGTTTGCACGGGTTGTGGCGGAGTTGCGGGAGAAGAATTTATTACCCGCACTCGTCCATGCGAACAACAGCGCGGCCTTACTCCATGAACCGGGCACCATTTACGGAGCGGTGCGCCCCGGTCTGCTGGTCTATGGCGTGGTGCCGCCGGGGCGTCGCCGCGTGCCCGCTTCGTTGAAAAAACATCTCCAGCCCGCGCTCTCGCTGCGATGCCGCGTCAGTCTGGTGAAGGAGATTTCCCGGGGCACGCCGCTAAGTTACGGGCGCACCTTCATCGCATCGCGCCGGATGCGCGTGGCCACTTTGACCGCAGGCTATGGCGACGGCTATCCGCGCGCGGCGAGCGGCCAGGCCGAAGTCATCATTCACGGCCAGCGCTGCCGGTTGCTGGGGCGCGTGACCATGGACCAGATGATGGTGGATGTGTCGCGCGTCGCCGCCGCGCAGAGCGGAGATGAGGCGGTGCTGTTCGGACGGCAGGGTCGCGCTGAAATCACCGTCGGCGAGCTGGCGGCGTGGTGCGGCACCGTGCCGTGGGAAGTGCTGACCAACCTCACCTCCCGCGTGCCGCGCCTCTACCGGGGCGGGCAGGCTTCTTAAAGAACTGAACGCGCCCGAAGCCGCCCAAAACAAGCCAAGGGGCGGCCCCACCAGTTACAGTTCACACCGGGGAATCTTCAAAAATATGGGCCTATTTTGAGTTCATCGTTGACCCCTGTCAGGAACCGTCCTACAACGTGCTCGAACCCATCCCAACTTATGCGCGAAAAACTTCGTTGCGCCGTCATCGGTGTAGGTGCCATCGGCACCGAGCATCTCAGCAGCCTTCTGCACTGCCAGCGGGCCGCGACCGTGGCCATTGCCGAAACAAATCCCCAGCGTCTGCGAGAGGCGGCAGAAAAGTTCCACATCCCGCGCAGCTACGCGAACTACCAGGAACTGCTGGAACAGCCGGACATCGACGCCGTCACCATCGCCCTGCCGAACTTTCTCCATGCGCCCGTGGCCATTGACGCGCTCAACGCGCGGAAGCATGTGCTCATCGAAAAACCCATGGCCCTCAACGCCAAGGAGGCCCAGAAGATCATCGCCGCCGCGCAAAAGAACCGCCGCACCGTGATGGTCGCCAAGAACTTCCGCTTCGAGCGCCAGACCCAAACCGCGCGCCTCGCCATCCAGCATGGCGACCTCGGGCAGGTTTATCATGCCCGCGCCTTCTCGCACCGGCACAGCAACATCCCGCGCATCGGCTCGTGGTTCACTCAGAAGAAACTTTCCGGCGGCGGCTGCCTGGCCGACACCGGCTCCATGCTCATCGACACGCTCTTCCATCTGCTCGACGACTTCGAGGCCGCCTCCGTGACGGCCACGACCCACGCCAAGTTCGGCACGCGGGGCCGGGGCGAAGGCTCGTGGGGCAAAAGCGATGTGGACCCGAAACGCCCCTTCGATGTCGAGGACCACGGCACCGTCTTCGTGCGCATGAAGAAGGGTTACACCGTCACGGTCGAGACGAGCTGGGCGGGTTTCCATCCCGGAGACAATCGCGAGGAAGGCATTGAACTGCTCGGCACCGAGGCCGGCCTGAGCCTCTTCCCGGCCAAACTTTTCAAACAAAGCCTGCAAGGCTTCGAGACCACGCACTTCTACAACACCAAGAACGGCCCCGTGGAAGACTGCATCGCCCACTTCGTCAACTGCATCGTCGAGGGCAAGAAACCGCTCGTGCCCATCGAGGAGTCGCTCAAAATCCAGCAGGTGCTCGACGCCATCTACCTCTCGGCGGAAACGGGCAAAGAAGTCCGGCTGAACGGGAAGTAATGACCCGGTCCCGCGCGGGCGCATCTTGACCCGTTTTGCCTCCCGTGCCTCCATTCGGGATGGAGGAGCAGGTCGTCCGATTTCAAAATTTCCCTATCCAGCCTGCGCGGCCTTCGCGAGTCACCCCGCTTCTCCTCCCGCATTCCTCCGGCCCAGACAGGCGGACGGCGAAATCTGCCGGACGTGGGAAATGATTTTCCTCCTCCGCGTGAGGCGCTAACAATCCCGCCGATGTCTCGCGAGTATGTGCTGCACAAGTTTCACGCGCCGATCGATCTCCAGATCGACTATGCGCGCGAGCTGAATGAGCAGCAGCACGCCGCTGTGACCGCACTGCCGGGTCCGGCGCTGGTCATTGCGGGCGCGGGTTCGGGCAAGACGCGCACGCTCACCTATCGCGTCGCTTACTTGCTGGAACAGGGCATTCCGCCGGACCGCATTCTTCTTCTCACCTTCACCAACAAAGCCGCCCGCGAAATGATGCGCCGCGTCGCGGACCTGCTCGGCCGCGACTTGCCCGAGCTGTGGGGCGGCACGTTTCATTCCGTTGGCGTGCGCGTCTTGCGCCGTCACGCCGAGTTGATCGGCTATCGTCCTGACTTCTCGATTCTCGACCGCGAAGACTCCAGCGACCTGCTCAAGACCTGCATTGCCGAGGCGGAGATTGACGTGAAAGCGACGCGCTTCCCCAAGGCCGACGTGGTGAGCGACATCATTTCCATGGCGCAGAACACCCACCGCTCCATCGCCGAAGTGCTGGCCCAGGAATACGACTACTTCTCCCAGCTCGCGCCGCAGATTGAGGACATCGCGAATCGTTACCGCCTGCGCAAGCGCGCGACCAACGGGATGGACTTCGATGATCTGCTCGCGCTGTGGCTGAAGCTGCTGCAGGACCACGAAGAAGTGCGCGAGCGGTTTCAGCGACAGTTTCAGTTCATCCTCGTGGACGAGTATCAGGACACGAACAAGCTCCAGAGCGACCTCATTGATCTGCTCGGGGCGCGGCACAAGAACGTGATGGTGGTGGGCGACGATTCACAGAGCATCTACTCGTGGCGCGGGGCGAATTTCCGCAACATCATCGAGTTCCCGAAGCGTTACCCCGGCACGCAGGTTTTCAAAATCGAAGTCAATTACCGCAGCACGCCGGAAATCCTTTCCGTGGCCAACGCCGCCATCGCGACCAACACCCAGCAGTTCGCCAAGGAGCTGACCGCCGCCAAAAAATCCGGACCCAAGCCCGTCTTCGTGACCTGCAACGACGGCAATGAGCAGGCCGCCTTCGTCGCGCAGCGCATTCTCGAACTCCGCGAGGAGGGCCGCAGCATGAATGAGATGGCCGTGCTCTACCGCTCGCACTTTCATGCGCTCGAGTTGCAGTTGGAATTCACCCGGCGCAACATCCCCTTCAGCATCACCAGCGGCATCCGCTTCTTCGAGCAGGCCCACATCAAGGACGTGTCCGCCCACCTCAAGCTCATCACCAATCCCAACGACGAGCTGGCCTTCAAGCGTCTCACGCAGTTGCTCCCCGGCATCGGGGGCAAGGGCGCGGAGAAGTTGTGGCAGCGCTTTTCCAGCCAGGTTCAAGGTCCAAAATCCGAGGTCCCAAATCCTCTCGCGGCGGCGCTGCAAGGTTGCACCGCCGCTGTTCCCAAGAAAGCCGCGCCGGCGTGGACGCAGTTTGCCATCACCGTCTCGCAGCTCGAAGTGGAACCCGTCCGCAGCTCGGCGTCGCAGATGATCCGCCTAATCATCGAGGCGGGCTACGATGACTACCTCAAGGAGACCTTTGCCAACTATCGCAACCGCCTCGAAGACCTGGAGCAGCTCGGCAACTTCGCGCTCCAGTTCCCGACCACCGGCGAATTCCTCACCCAGCTTTCACTCATGACCAACATCGAGGCCGGTGCCGAACGCAAGGCCACAAGCGACGACGAACAGGTGAAATTTTCCTCCATTCATCAGGCCAAGGGTCTGGAGTTCGATGTCGTCTTCGTCATCATGCTGTGCGACGGCATGTTTCCTTCGTCCCGCTCCATCGAATCCACCGACGGCGAGGAGGAGGAGCGCCGCTTGTTCTACGTGGCCATCACCCGCGCCCGCGACGAACTGTATCTGAGCTACCCGCTTATCCGCATGATGCAAGGCTACGGCGGAGATGCGATGCAGATGCCCTCGCGCTTCATCAAAGAGATTCCCCCAGAGCTGCTGGATGAATGGAATCTGCGTCCGTATGCATAAATAAAAATGGTAGGGCGCGTCGCTCCGCGCGCGCC
>JAYVWQ010000069.1:0-7928 GCA_043785945.1 Akkermansia sp. | reverse complement strand
GGCGCGCGCGGAGCGACGCGCCCCACCTATCGCTCCAGCCCGCGCTCGTAGCGCCGGTTGACCAGACAGCGACGACCCAGGGCTTCGCGCAACGGGTCGGCGTTTTCGGCGCAGTAGCCGGGATGCAGATGCCGTCGCCAGCCCTCGGCGTGTTGAAACTGGCCCGACATTTTTCCCGTTTCGCGCGAGAGATTCTCCATGGTGCGCAGGTAGGAGTTCATGCCCTGGCTCACGTCGAGCCAGTCCTGTTGGGACTGATGTTCGGCGAGCGCGGCCAACTTGGTGGCGTGGGTTGTGGTCGTGTCGATGAAAAGTCCCGGCTCCACCCGGCGGCGCAATCCGTCGCGGTTCATGTGGGGCTGGGCGTGATAAACCGTCACGTCGCCGGAGACGGGGGGGCGGCGCGGCGTGGTGACGAAGTTCGGCATCTCGCGCGTGAACGCCGCCGTGACCGCGAGGCGGCAGGTGTTCATGTGATCCTCCATGTAATCCTGCGGCGCGTGCGTGAGCACAATGGAAGGTTTCGCCATCCGCACGACCGCCGCCACGCGCCGGAGCAGTTTGAGGTCGAAGACCACTTCCATGTCATCGACGATGGGTGGATAAAAATGCGCGCCCAGGATTTTCGCCGCCCGCTTGGCCTCGGCGAGACGGAGCCGCCGCAGCGTGGCCGCATCATGGCGCACGCTACCGCAACTGCCGGTGCAGAGGTTGAAGTAGTGGATGTCCCAGCCCGCCTCCTTGAGCAGAAGAAGCGTGCCGGCCGCGACGAATTCGATGTCGTCCGGGTGGGCGACGATGGCAAGGGCGGAGTTCATGGGTGGTAAGTTGAAATGGAGTGTAATGGCTGGGTTAGACGCTGCGGCGCACGGCTAGGCCGCGTGGTGCTCATCAATCTCTAGCTCCTCTGAGGCTGAAATGTAACGGACGCGTATAGCATGGTCAGTGAAATACCAACCTGATGCTCGCTCGGCAAGCAGCCATGAACGAACGCGCTCACATAGGACTGCCAACAGAAGCGGATGAATAGTCGCTCGCAAGGCCCGCGGAATCGGAGCGGCGAGAATCTGCCACGCTGGCTCTTTGCGCGGAGAGTACCGTGCCTCGACCACCGGATAGCATTCGCGCGTCTCGTTCTGTCGTGGCGGCTTCCATGCCCAAAACCAAACCTCAATGCCATGCTGCTCGACTGCCGGCGCGAGAAGCTCGCACAACTCGGAGAACTTCACCGGATAGCTCAGGTGCGATCCGATTTTTGTTTTCAGGTATGGCGCTGACGGAGGCATGGCGTGTGAGGCGGCCTAACAGTGATTAGCCGAAAGATGTTTCACAGCTTCACCGCTTTCCCCGTCGCCGCCGACTTGTCCGCCGCGAAAAGAATTTCGTGAGTCTTGAGCGCGTCGTCGAGACTGGTCAGCGGCATTTTCTGTCCACGATCCAGTGCGTCGAAGAAGGCTTGGAACTGCGTGGTGTAGGGATGATCCGACACGTCGCCGGAATCGAGCATCTTCATGGACAGGTTGCTCCACGCGGCCTTGTTCAAGCCGGTGAGTTTCATGGAGTGGAACTTGTTGTCGAGCAGGCTGCCGTGGCTGCCCACCAGATGGGTGTGGAAATAATACGGCTGGAAGCAATCGACCACCGCCGCGCACTTGCCCACGCGCCCGTTCTTGAATTTCAGAATCGTCACGCTGGTCGTGGTGTATTCGTAGGGCTGGAAGACTTCGCTCGTGGAGCGCGTGTCGTAGCTCGTGACCTCGGCCACTTCGGTGCCCATGCAGAGGAGCAGCGCGTCGAGCGCGTGGCAGCCGGCCGTGAGCAGCGCGGAGCCGCCCGCGTCCTTGCGCGTGTTCCAGCGGAACTGTCCATACCAAGGTCCGATGCCGTGGTAATAATCGATCTCGCCGTAATGGATTTCGCCGAGCAGCCCCTGGTCGATGATCGATTTGGTGGTGAGGAACTGGCTGGAGTAGCGGCACTCGAAACACACGCAGGTCAGGACGCCCGCCGCGTCCACCGCGCGCTTCATGGCGAGACAATCTTCCCACGACAGGGCCAGCGGCTTCTCCACGATGATGTGCTTGCCGGCCTTCGCGGCCGCGATGACGTGCGCGGTGTGCTGGTAGGGAAAGCTGCAAATGGAAACCGCGTGCAAGTCCGGGTCGGCCAGCATCTCGTCGAGGTTGGTGTAGCAACGAATCTTGCTGCCGTGCTTGGCGCTCACTTCCGCGTCGTCGAGGGGACGCGAGGAATAAACCGCTGTGACCTGGGCCTGGGCCGAGGCGTTGATGGCGGGAATGTGCGCGCTGGCGACCCAGCCGTAACCGATGATGCCGACGTTGTATTTCTTCATGCGTGCGATTGGAATTTCGTCCGCGACTGCACACGCTTTTTCGCGAGGCGTCAATGCCGCGCTGGAAAAGCGGCGTGATCGGAAGGGCGGGTGAGAAAAGCGGGTCAGGCTTTCAGCCTGACGGTTCGGGCCGCAGGATGCGCCCGTTCCACATCGAACGCACTCGCTTGGAACACGGGGCTGGAAGCCTGACCCACCAATTCGGCCTGCCACTTTCCATCTCACCCCACCCTTTAACTACCCGCGTGCTTGCACCAGAAAAGTCGATTCCTATACTCGCGCGATGCTTGATGTTCGTTTGATCCGGGAGAACGCCGCGTTCGTGCGCGAACGGCTGGTGACGCGTAATGCGGGTGACGAAACGAAGATTGCCGAAGTGGTCGCGCTGGATGAAGAGCGGCGCAAACTGCTTGTGGAAGTCGAACAGCTCAAGGCCGCCCGCAATCGCGTCTCCAAGGAGATCGGCGCGCTGATGGGGCAGAAGAAGCTCGCTGAAGCTGACGCGAAGAAGGCCGAGACGAAAGACATCGGCGACCGCATCACGGCACTCGACGTGCAGGTGAGGACGGTCGGCGAAGCGTGCGATGCGATTCTGATTCGCCTGCCGAATCTGCCGCACGCCAGCGTGGCCATCGGCAAAACGGCGGAGGAGAACCCGGAGATTCGACGCTGGGGCAGCAAGCCGGAGTTCGCCTTCAAACCCAAGTCGCACGTCGAGTTGTGCGAGGCATTGAAGCTCATTGACTTCCAGCGCGGGGCGAAACTTTCCGGCAGCGCCTTCCTCCTCTACACGAACTGGGGCGCGAAGTTGGAGCGCGCGCTGATTTCCATGCTGCTCGATTTGCACACGACCGAGCATGGCTACACCGAGGTTTCTCCGCCCTACATCGTGAGCCGTGACTGCATGACGGGGGTGGGGCAGTTCCCGAAATTCGAGGACCAGGCCTACGCGGTGCGCGAGGGCAACGACAACGACACGCTCGGAAAACTTTATTTGGTCCCCACGGCGGAGGCGCCGGTGGCGAACATTCATCGCGAGGAAATTCTGGCGGAGAAGCAACTTCCGATTCGCTATGTGGCCTACAGCCCGTGCTTCCGCGCCGAGGCGGGGGCGGCGGGACTCGGCACGCGCGGCATGATTCGCGTGCATCAGTTCGACAAGGTGGAGCTGATTAAAATCGTGAAGCCCGAAGACGGCTACGACGAACTGGAGAATCTGGTCGCGAACGCGGAGAAGGTTTTACAACTGCTCGGATTGCACTACCGCGTCATCAATCTCTGCACCGGCGACATGGGCTTCGCGAGCGCCAAGACCTACGACATCGAGGTGTGGGCGCCCGGGCAGGGGGCGTATCTCGAAGTGTCGAGCTGCTCGAACTGCGAGGACTTCCAGGCGCGGCGCATGAACCTGCGTTTCAAAACCGAGGCGGGCGAAAACAAATTCCCGCACATCCTCAATGGCAGCGGCACGGCGCTGGCGCGTTTGTTCGTGGCGCTGATCGAGACGCATCAACAGGCCGATGGCAGCGTGGCCATCCCGGCGGCGTTGCAGCCTTATTTGAAGGCGGAGAAAATTTCGGCGTGACGCACGCATGAAACTCCTTCTCGCCGCGAGCGAACTTCACCCGTTCTCCAAGAGCGGCGGGCTGGCCGACATGGTGGGCGCGCTGGCCAAGACGCTGGCTTCGGAAGGTCATCAGGTCGGCGTGGTCACGCCGCTCTATCGCGGCATTCAGAAGAAATTTCCCGAGATACGGCGCCTGGACTGGCACCTCGATCTGCCGCTCGGGGCGAACCGCGTGCAGGGGGGCGTGTGCGTGTTGGAGCCGGCGGATAATCTCACCATTTACTTCATCGACCAGCCGCACTTCTACGACCGCGCCGGGCTTTACGTCGGGGACTGGGAGTGGAGTGAGAATGCCGAGCGCTTCCTCTTTCTCGCGAAGGCCACCGCGAATCTGGCGCGTTATCTTCCGTGGCAGCCGGAGATCGTTCATGTCCACGACTGGCAAGTCGCGCTGGTGCCGCTGCTCATCCAAGATCAGGTCGCGCATGAGGGCTGGCTCCACGCGCCCCGCACCTGCCTGACGGTTCACAACCTCGCCTATCAGGGTAATTTCCCCGCCAGCACGTACGCGCTGACCAATCTGCCGCCCACGTATTTTCATCCTCAAGGGGCGGAGAGCTATGGACAGTTAAACTGCCTCAAAGCCGGCCTCGAATTTTCCGACGTGCTCACCACAGTCAGTCCGCGTTACGCGCGCGAGATCACGACTGAGGAATACGGCTGCGGTCTCGACGGCGTGCTGCGCCGCCGCCAGCGCGTGCTCACGGGCATCCTCAATGGCGTGGATTACGAAGAGTGGAACACGATGGAGAACGGCCATCTCAAGCACGCCTACTCGGTCGAGGAATTGCGCGGCAAGGCGGAGAACAAGGCGGCGCTCCAGTTGGAAATGGGATTGCCCGTCGCGGCGGACGTGCCGCTCTTCGCGAGCGTGACCCGGCTTGCGGATCAGAAGGGCGTGGACATCCAGATCGCCGCGCTTCAGGAGATGCTCGCGGCGAACATGCAGTTCGTGCTGCTGGGCAGCGGCGACCCGGTCTTCGAGGCGGCGTATGCGGAGCTGCGCGCGCGCCATCCGTCGCAGGTCGCAGTGCGGATTGGTTTCGATCAGGGCCTCTCTCATCGCGTTGAGGCGGGCGCAGACTTTTTCCTCATGCCCTCGCGCTTTGAGCCGTGCGGCTTGAACCAGATGTATTCGCAGCGCTACGGCACCATTCCCATCGTGCGGCGCACCGGAGGACTCGACGACTCCGTGACCGACCTGACCGACAACAGCGACCGCGCCGACGGGATTAAGTTCGGCGAATACTCCGCGCGCGCGCTGGCCCGGGCCGTACGCAAGGCGCTGGTGCTCTACGAGAGCAAGCCGTTGCTGGCGCGCTACCGGCAGAACGCCATGCGGGCCGATTTTTCTTGGGAGCGCACGGTGGGCGAATACATCCGCGTCTATGAGGCGGCGATGTTCGGCGCCGGGGCCGTGTGCTGAGGACATGGCGTCCAAAGTGATGTTCATCCTAGCCAAAAACCTTGTTTTGCAGGCAAAACTTGACAGTTGCCTAGATTTCCTGTTTTCTCCGCCCGTGCCATTGATGCCGAATATGATTGTTAAGACCAGCGCCTCCCGCTGCCAGGGACATACGTCCATCTGGCGGGCGGTTCGCGCCCCCGGCATCGTGAAGGATACTTTCTAGACCAGACCAAAAGAATTTTCCAAAACCCACGATTGCCGAGGCAGTCGTGGGTTTCGTTTTTTTACACCCGATTGATTACCAAATTTATGAAGACGAAGAGAACAATGCTCCTGACCAGTTTTGAACCGGAAGACCGGTTCGACGTGGCCCCGATCGCCACCGCGCCGTTTCGCGGGACGCAGGAGGCGGAACTGGAGCAATTCAAATTCCGCTTGCTCCGGCTGGCGCTGGACACGACCCCGGAGCCGGGGCTGCACCTGCCCCTGCGCCGCGCCGCCAACGAGGCGGCGGGCGTGGCGTGGCTGACGCCGTTCCCGCTGCTCGTGCTGCCCGTGCTCTTTGATGAGAAGATGGCCGTCGCGCGGCGGCAGTTCGAGCGGGCCCAAAAGGTGCGAACCAGAAGCCGCCGCCTCCTGGTTGAAATGCTGTGACGACGAATCGGGCACGGATGAAGAGGAAACGCGCGTGCGCCCTGCTTCATCCGTGACCCGCACTCGCCTTAAATTATTGACCCTGTTTCATCCCAGCCTAGCTTCGCCGCGTGCCGTACGAACCTGCTGTCTGGTCCATTGCCCCGTTCGCCCTCTTGCTCGCGCTCATCGCGCTGGGGCCGTTGTGCTTTCCGGCATGGTGGGGAAAACATTACGCGAAGGTTGCCCTTTTTCTCGCCGCGATCACGTTGAGCTACTATCTCTTCGGCCTGCCCGCCGGGGCCCGCGCCACCATCGTGCACACCGCCGTCGAATACCTTGGGTTCATCTCGCTCATCGGCTCGCTCTACATCGTGTCGGGCGGCATCCACATCAACGTGAAGGGCGAGGCCACGCCGCAGGTCAACGTACTCTTCCTTCTTATCGGCGCGGTGCTGGCCAATGTCCTCGGCACCACCGGCGCTTCCATGCTGCTCATTCGTCCGTGGCTGCGGCTGAACAAATACCGCATCACGGCGCACCACGTCGTTTTCTTCATCCTCATCGTGTCGAACGTCGGCGGCTGCCTCACGCCCATCGGTGACCCGCCGCTCTTTCTCGGCTATCTCAAGGGCGTGCCGTTCTGGTGGGTGTTTGAACATTGCTGGCCGATGTGGTGCGTCGGGGTCGGCTTCCTCCTCGTCGCGTTCTACTTTGTGGACCGGCTGAATTACAACCAGGCTCCGAAGCAGGTGCGCGCGGAACTGGCGGAGCCGCACGACCAGTGGCGCTTTGAAGGGCTGGCGAACCTCGGCTTCCTCGCGCTCATCCTCGTCGCCGTGTTCCTAGACAAGCCGCTCTTCCTGCGCGAGGCGCTAATGATTGGGGCGGCGCTCGGCTCGTGGTTCACGACCAAGAAGCATGTTCACGAGGCGAATCACTTCAACTTCCATCCCATTCAGGAGGTCGCGATTCTGTTCATCGGCATCTTCGCCACCATGATGCCGGCGCTGGATTACCTGCAATCGCACGCCTCAATGTTCAGCCAAGCCGGGCCGGGCTTTTTCTACTGGGGCAGCGGCGTGCTCTCCAGCACGCTCGACAACGCGCCGACCTACTTGAGTTTTCTCAAGGCCATCTTCGGCGCGTTCATCGATCCCGCGACGGTGCAGCAAGTGCAGGCGCTGGTCGAGAATCACGGACAAGACCTGGCCCAGGCGTCCGAGCCGGTGCGCAACACCTACGCGGCGCTCGTCAAATACCACGGCGCGCTCCTCGCCCAGGGCAAAGTGGACACTGACCACATCGACATCGCCTTCCTGCTGGGGAACGCGCGCTTAAATCTCTACCTCGTGGCCATCAGCGTGGGGGCGGTTTTTTTCGGGGCCTGCACCTACATCGGCAATGGCCCGAACTTCATGGTCAAGTCCATCGCCGATCACCAGAGGGTCCACACGCCCGGTTTCCTCGGCTACATCTTCCGCTACGCGCTGCCCATCATGCTGCCCATGCTGGTGCTGGTCTGGTGGCTGTTTTTCCGGGGATGAACGTGCTGCCAGTTTGCAACTGGCAGTCGGGGCCACGCGGGGGCTGCCGGTTGCAAACCGGCAGCACGCTGGCCGGATGCGTGAGGCGCAGTTCGCGAACGTCCGCTCACCCATTCCACCTCACGTTCCTCTCGCCATCCCGTTGGTGATCAATTAAACCATCCCGCGCGTGGTTCGATTCCTTTACAACATTGGCTATCATATTTTCCTTCTGGCCACCGCACCGTTCTATCTCCTCAAGATGTCGCGGCGCGGGAACTGGCAGGAAGGTTTCGGCGAACGCTTTGCCCGTTACGGCTCGAAGTTCAAGCAAGCCATCACCAACCGCGATGTCATTTGGTTCCACGCCGTCAGCGTGGG